>NZ_JBYSWF010000018.1:0-101456 GCF_058780865.1 Pseudomonas sp. GP01-A4 | reverse complement strand
CGAATGCGGTCTGTCAGCTGATAAATAGGCTGACTGATACACCGCATTCGCGAGCAAGCCCGCTCCCACATTCGATTGCGTTCCAGCATTTAAATAGGTGACCTTCACGGGCTGTAATACCCCACAGCCACCATGAAATGTCCGGTTTTGCGCAAATACGCATGCTTGTTCTCAACCTTTCCGGTCACCGGATTTTTCCAGCGGTACTTGTATTCCCCCTGATCCTGCTCGGCCATGACCGCCAGGATCGGCTCACCCACCGGCTTCCCGTCGGGATCCTTGATCTTGCTGAAATCCGTATTCACCAACCGCGGAGTCGTGCCATGGGCCACGTAGCGCTGGGTGTCGAGGTCAACCACAAACACATACAAATCGTCCTGTAGAAAACCACCCTGCATGGCGTTGATGGCCTTGAGCGTCCCAACCGGGTCTTTCTCCAGCGCCTTGACGGCTTTGTTTCGCAGCGCTCTGGCATGTTCCGGCGTCGCCCGCGGCAGGTAGTAGCCAACGGCCAAAATCCGCTGCCCGACGCGCTGGTAATACACATGCTTGCGTTCCACCTTGCCGTCATTCCAGTTCTGCCATCGGTAATCGGCCTGCTGGATGCCACTGCCTTCCGGCACCGCCAACGCCTCCTTGAACGACTTGTTCAGATCCGGCCCCAGTACCTCGGAAACATTGCGCCCGATCAACGCAGAAGAGGGCCCGCCACTCGCTAGCAGTACGCCCTTGGTGTTGACCACGAACACGTAACGGTCCTGGTCGACGAATTCACCCTGGCGGCTGAACGCCGCAAAAGCCTTGTCACCATTCGTCTGGTAATACGCCAAGGCCTTTTCCAGCAAGGCCTTGGCGGCTTGGGCATCCGCCTCCTCAGCGGTGGCGGCGTGCACCTGGCCAACACATAACAGCAGCAGCCAGGTGGCTCGGAGCATTGCCTTCATTACCCGTCCCTCGATCTTGTTGGTGTGCCAAGAGCGTAGACGGTTTGCCGGCAAATCAGAACGGTTTGGTCGGCAGGTATTTGCCATCCAGGGTGATCACCGCGCGGGAGCCGCCGTCCGGGTCTTCGACCTTCTTGATGTCCAGCTTGAAGTTGATCGCGCTGATGATGCCGTCGCCAAATTGTTCGTGCACCAGGGCCTTGAGGGTCGAACCGTAGACCTGCAGCATTTCATAGAAACGGTACATGGTCGGGTCCGTCGGCACGCCGCCCGGAAAGCTGCCGCGCAGGGGCACGGTTTGCAGCAGGCGGCTGGCGTCCTGGTCGAGGCCAAGCTTGTCGCAGACCACATCGGCAGCGTCCTTGGGCAGCGGATGCTGGCCGAGCAGGGCGGCGGTAACAAACGCCAGGCTCAGGCCGGTGCCGTCGGTGAGGTCCTGCCATGACAGGTTCTTGCGCGCCTTGATGTCGATGACGGTGTCGGCCAGGGCCAGGCGTGGGGATTGGGCGAATTGGGATTGCAGCATGGTGATGTCCTCTTGGGTTTGAATAAGGTTCAGGCGGCGTAGGCACGGGTGGCCGGGTGGTCGAGCAGCGACACGAAGCGCCCGCTGCGGCCATCCAGGGCGTCGATGGCGCCGCTTTCGATGTCGTAGACCCAGCCGTGCAGGCTCAGCCGGCCTTGTTCCAGGGCCAGGGCCACGGAAGGGTGGGTCTTGAGGTTGGCCAGTTGGGCGACCACGTTTTCCCGTACCAGCGAGTTCAGCCGGTCGGCATCCGATGCGTGAGTGCGGGCGGCGTTGATCACCTTGGCCGACTCGGCGTGGCGCAGCCAGTTGGCCACGGCGGGCAAGTGGTCGAGGCATTTGCAGGTGGAGATCGCGGTCATGGCACCGCAGTCGGAGTGGCCGCAGATCACGATGTCGCTGACGCCGAGAACGGCTACTGCGTATTCGACGGTGGCCGACACGCCGCCAGGCTCCGGCCCGTAGGACGGGACGATGTTGCCGGCGTTACGGATCACAAACAGGTCACCGGGTTCCTGCTGGGTCAGCAGTTCCGGGACTACGCGGCTGTCGGAACAAGACACGAACAACGTGCCGGGGTTTTGCGTGGTAGCCAGGTGTTTGAACAGGTCGCTGCGTTGGGTGAAGGCTTCACCCTGGAACTTGCGGAAGCCGTCGATGAGATCTTGCATGGTGGTTCTCCTTGCGTCGCTGATGGGGCAAGGATGGAAGTTTTCAGCTATAGCGTCCAAGACCGGCTTATTATGGTTTCTATAAGTCATGCCTATAGTTGGAGCGCCTTCCATGTTGCTGCGTCATATCCGCTACCTGCTGGCCGTTGCCGAGCACCGTAATTTCACCCGGGCGGCGGAGGCGCTGCATGTGTCGCAGCCGACCTTGTCGCAGCAGATCCGGCAACTGGAAGACACTCTCGGTGCGCCACTGCTGGACCGTTCCGGCAGAAGCGTCAGCCTGACCGATGCAGGCGAGGCCTATGTGCGGTTTGCGCGCCTGGCCTTGCAGGATCTGCAGGCCGGCACCCGCGCCATGCATGACGTGCAGGACCTGAGCCGTGGCAGCTTGCGCCTGGCGATGACGCCGACATTTACCGCCTACCTGATCGGGCCGCTGCTGGCGCGATTTAACGGGCAGTATCCGGGGATTACAGTGAGTGTCGAGGAGCTGACCCAGGACCGCATGGAGGCGGCACTGACGGAGGATTTGCTGGATATCGGCATCGGTTTTACCGGCGAGCATTTGCCGGATATCGAGTGTGAAGGGGTGTTTGTCGAGGTGTTGAGCGTAGTGGTAAGCGCCGGTCATCCCGGCATTGATCGACAGTCGTGGCTCCAGCAGCCGTTGGTGCTGCTGAATGCCGGCTTCGCCACGCGTCGCTATATCGATGAGTATTTTCGCAGCCAGGCGGTGAAACCGCTGATCACCATGGAGGCCAATTCCATCAGCGCGATTATCGAAATCGTACGAAATACGCAGTTGGCGACCATCCTGCCCAGCGCGATTGCCCAGGTGCAGCCGGGGTTGCAGGCGGTGCCGCTGAGCCCGCCGTTGCCGCAACGCACGGCGGCGTTGCTCAGCCGCAAGGGAGGCTATCGCAGTGCGGCGTGCAGGGCGTTTGTCGAGCTGGTCAGGGCGCAGCCAGCCACTGATTGATGATGCCGTCGTACACGCCGGTCACCGTGCTCAAGTGCAGCCACTGGTCCACATAACTCTTCCATGCGACATCATCGCGGGGCAGCAGGAACGCTTTTTCGCTGTACTGCATGTACCGCTCGGGATTCACCGCGCACAGTCCCGGCTTGAGCTTCTGCTGATACCGCGCCTCGCTGGCGTCGGTGATCATCACGTCCGCCTTGTTCGCCAGCAGTTCCTCGAAAATCGTCACGTTATCCGGGAACAGCGTCAGTTGTGCCTTGCCCAAATGCGCCCGCGCAAATACTTCATTGGTGCCGCCCGCAGGCTCGATCACCCGTACCTGCGGCTGGTTGATCTGCTCCACCGTCTGATAGCGCTGCACATCGGCGCAACGCACCAGCGGGATCTTGCCGTCGACGCCCAATGGTTGGCTGAAAAACGCCTTTTTCTGCCGCTCCAGGGACACTGAAATACCACCCACCGCAATATCACAGCGCTGGGCCAGGAAGTCCGGCATCAGGGTTTTCCAGGTGGTCGGCACCCACTTCACCTGCACCCCAAGGCTCTTGGCCAGGGACTGGGCCATCGAAATGTCGATGCCTTCGTAGCTGCCGTCCGGGCGTAAATAGCTGTAGGGCTTGTAGTCGCCGGTGGTACAGACGCTCATTTCGCCGCGCTGGAGCACTTCATCCAGGCGCGACGCGGGGCTGTCGGCCAGGGCCTGGGCAGACAGGCCGGCCAGCAGGGAAAGGGTCAGCAATGCTTTCATGCGGTCGGGTCCTTGGGCATGGGCAGGGCCGCCATTATTTGCAAATGTTTAGCCACGGCACAACCAAACTCCATCAAGACTGGATTTAACGGCTTAACCTCGCGTGTGAGGCTGCCCGGCATCTCTTTACTGTGAATCCCGCATGGACGGTTCCCCCGACACACACCCTGAGACATCGCCAGGCGCCACCGCGTCCAGCCGTCCGGATCGTCGTCGAGTCACCGCTGATGCCCTCCCTTCCGAACTCGCCTTCTGGGCGCTCTGGCACTGCCGCCACGCACGCCCACCGGACACCTTTCTCCTACGTTGATTTGCCCGAATGGATGCCCCGCGCATCTGCCCGGCAGCGCCCGCGCGCCTGCCTGACGCGAACGTATGAGAATGCCCATGAGCACGCCCTTTGCCACCCTGCACGAAGCCCAGTCCTTTCTTGAGCAGAACCCGGATATCGAGATGTTCGAGCTGTTCATCCTCGACAACAACGGTGTGCCTCGCGGCAAACTGCTGCACCGCGATGAACTGCTGGCGGTCTATGAAAGTGGCCGGCCGCTGCCGAGTACCATCCTCGGCCTGACCATCAATGGCGACGACGTGGAGAACTCCGGGCTGGTCTGGGAAGTCGGTGATATCGACTGCCGCGCTTACCCGGTCAGCGGCAGTTTGCAGCGCATGCCGTGGCGCCTGATCCCGACGGCAGCAGTGCAAGTCAGCATGCACCCCACCGAAGGCATGCCCGCTACCGTGGCCGATCCCCGGCACCTGCTGGCCAGGGTGATTGACGACCTCAAGGCCGACGGCTATTACCCGGTGATGGCGGCGGAGCTGGAGTTCTATTTGCTCGACCAGAAACCCGACAGTAACGGCCGCCCGCAACCGGCGCGGGATGTCGACGGCGGGCGCCCGCGCTCGACCCAGGTCTACGGCCTGCGGGAGCTGGAGCAGATCGAACCGTTCCTCGCCGACCTCTACAGCGCCTGCAAACTCCAGGGCATCCCGGCGCGCACGGCGATTTCCGAATACGCCCCGGGCCAGGTGGAAATCACCCTGGAACATCGCAGCGATGCCCTGCAAGCCATGGACGAGGCGGTGCGTTACAAGCGCCTGGTCAAGGGCGTAGCCCACAAGCACGGGATGACCGCGTGTTTCATGGCCAAGCCGTTCGACGATCTGGCCGGCACCGGCATGCACATGCACGTCAGCCTGGCGGACCGCGACGGCAATAACCTGTTTGCCAGCGAAGCGCCCGACGGCACGCCGCTGTTGCGCCACGCGGTGGGCGGCATGCTCAGCACCTTGCTCGACTCGTTGCTGATGTTCTGCCCCAACGCCAACTCCTATCGACGCTTCCAGACCAACAGCTACGCGCCGCTGGCCGCGACCTGGGGCGTGGACAACCGCACCGTCACACTGCGGGTGCCCGGCGGACCGGCGTTTTCCCGGCATATCGAACACCGTATCTGCGGCGCCGACGCCAACCCGTACCTCGCGGCGGCCGCGATTCTGGCCGGTATCCACCGGGGCATCCGCGAACAGCGCGACCCCGGCGCGCCGGTGGAGGGCAACGGTTATGCCCAGGCCAAGGAGTTGCTGCCCACCGATTGGCTGACCACCTTGCGTGCGCTTGAAGGCTCGGTTTGGGCGCGGGAGGCGTTCGGCGGCGAATTCCTCGGCGTGTACCTGGCGGTCAAGCGGGCCGAATACCGTCAGTTCATGGGCGAGGTGGGCGAGCAGGATTGGCGCTGGTATCTGCACCAGGCCTGAAGATGAAGGCGTTGATCACAGACAGTTAACAGACAGGCAGCGGGCTGGATACTGGTTCTGCATTAACGGCGAACAATCCTTCGACCTTTTTTTCACGAGACGGTGGTTAAGCTGCGAATGTCTGATCCATTAACAGAGTCGTGTGATGCCGTCGCAACCGCCGTCTTCCATCGAGATTGAATTTGCCGAACGCGCTGGCCAGCAGCATGCCCTGGTCTGCGCCGACACGCGTCCGCCGGGGCTGTTGCGGCGCCTGGGGTTGTGGCGCGATGAGCAATTGGTGCGCCGTGCACTGAAGATCGCCGGCGAGCCAGGGCTGATTCTCGACCTGGCGTGCGGCTCCGGGCGCTTTTGGCCGGTGCTGGCCGAGCACAGCAACCGGGTGATCCTGGCGTCGGACAATTCCCAGGACATGCTCGACCACGCACGTACCCACCACGCGCCGGGCTTGCTCAAGCGGATCAAGACCTTCCAGGGCTCGGCATTTTCCATCGGCCTTTCGGCCAACGCGGTGGACTGCATTTTTTGCCTGGAGTTGTTTCGCCATGTGCCAACGGCAGAAGGGCGCCTGGCCCTGCTCGGTGAGTTTCATCGGGTAAGCCGCGACACGGTAATTGTTTCGGTCAACAGCGACAGCGGCTACCGGGCGTTGCAGCCTGGCCCGGCGGCAGTTGCCAGCCACCGGGCGCAAGTGGAGGCGGAGTTTCGCCTGGCGGGTTTCAAGGTCCTCGGTCAACAGGAGTTCATGCCCGGCTCAGCCATGTGGCGGGTGTATGTCCTGCGTAAGAGAGGATAAGTACCGACTGTCGGACTATTCTTCAGCTCCTATAAGAGTTTTCATGGCGGATGCTGTACTGCGAATGCTCGCAACTCCCTTTCGCGATATATACTGCGCGCCATTCTTCAAGGGAGAGCCGTGTGGCCATCGATATTCACTGGATCTGCGACAACGATAGCCTCGGCCAGCACTGCGCCGAATGGCAGCAGTTGCCATTCGTCGCCCTCGACACCGAATTCATGCGGGTCGACACTTTTTATCCCATTGCCGGGCTGATCCAGATCGGTGATGGCGTGCGCGCTTACCTGATCGACCCCCTGACCATCGACAACTGGCAACCCCTGGCCGCCTTGCTGGAGAACCCGGCGGTGATCAAGGTGGTACACGCGTGCAGCGAAGACCTGGAAGTGTTGCTGCGCCTGACCGGCAGCCTGCCGGTGCCGTTGTTCGACACGCAACTGGCGGCGGCCTACCTGAACCTCGGTTTCTCCATGGGCTATTCGCGGTTGGTGCAAGCCGTCCTCGATATCGAGTTGCCCAAGGGCGAGACCCGCTCCGACTGGTTGCAGCGGCCATTGTCCGAGACGCAAATCAGCTACGCCGCCGAAGACGCGGTGCACCTGGCAGAAGTCTACACACGCCTGCGCCCGAAGCTTTCCGACGACAAATACGCCTGGGTCCTGGAAGACGGTGCCGAACTGGTGGCCAACCTGCGCCGCGAAGTCGACCCGTACGAGGTTTATCGCGACGCCAAGCTCGCCTGGAAACTCTCCCGTGCCCAGCTCGCCGTATTGCGCGAACTGTGCGCCTGGCGCGAACAGCAAGCCCGTGCCCGTGACCTGCCGCGCAACCGGATCATCCGTGAGCACTCGTTATGGCCCCTGGCCAAATCCCAGCCGGATAACCTCGCCGCGCTGGGCAAGATCGAAGACATGCACCCGCGCACCGTGCGCCAGGACGGCGAGTTCCTGCTGGGCCTGATCAAGCGCGCCGGCAGCGTGCCCATGGACCAGTGGCCACCGGCGGTTGCCGAGCCATTGCCGGTGGACGCCGCCACGCTGATCAAGCAACTGCGCGCCCTGGGCCAGGCCGAGGCCGAACGCCTGGACATGGCGCCGGAACTGATGCTGCGCAAGAAAACCCTTGAAGCCCTGGTCAAGAGCGGCTACCCCGAGGGGCCTTACCAATTGCCAGATTCGCTGCGTGGCTGGCGCCGCGAACTGATGGGCCAGGCGCTGCTGGACAGCCTGGCCACTGCCGGAGAACAGCCTTGAAACGTATCTGCTCCATCTATCGCAGCCTCAAACGAAACGAGATGTACCTCTACGTGCTGAAAAGCGATGCACTGGAGCGCGTGCCGGAAAGTCTGCTGGCCGCCTTCGGCAAGCCGCACCACGCCTTCGACCTGGTGCTGAGCCCGGAGCGCAAGCTGTCCCGCGAGGACATCACCGTGGTTCTGGAGAACCTCGAAAAGCAGGGTTACCACCTGCAAATGCCGCCGGCCGAGGACGAGTACATCGAACACTTGCCCGAAGAGCTGCTGCGACGCAATGACCCGATGTGATCGGTCAGTGCCCCGTCCGGGGCACATCATCTATGGAATTCAATTTTTGGCGGCGGCCGCACGGTACAGTGAACTGGACCGGCGGCCGCCTGCAGTGTTTTTGAAAGGTTTGAACCATGCGCGTTCTGATTGCTGAACACGATCACCCGCTGTACGCCCGGCTGCTGCGCGAAGCGGCGCCGGACCTTGAGGTCATGACCAGCGGCGACTCCGCCGAATTGTCGCGCCTGGCGGCCGATTGCCCGGTGTGGCTGGGCCAGCCGGATCTTCTGGCCACCTTGCTGCGCCAGGGGCACCAGCCACAATGGCTGCAATCCACCTGGGCCGGCATTACGCCGCTGCTGGCCGACGGCCTGCCGCGGGATTACCGCCTGACCCGCGCCGTGGGCATTTTTGGCCAGGTGATGGCCGAATACGTGCTGACTTACATGCTTGGCCATGAGCGTGAAGTGCTGGCGCGGCTGGTCAGCCAGGTCGAGCGCAAGTGGGATAACCGCATGGGCCAGAGCCTGGCGGGGCGCAAAGTGCTGATCGTCGGTACCGGTGATATCGGCCGCAGCGTTGCGCAATTCCTGCAGCCGTTTGGCGTTGAGCTGTACGGCATTGCCAGTGAGGCCCGTGAGCAGGCGCCGTTTGTCGAAGTTGCCGGGCTCGACGCGTTGCCGCGCCTGGTGGGTGAGGTGGACTACGTGGTCAACCTGCTGCCTAACACACCGAACACCCACGATTTGTACAATGCGGCGCTGTTCAAGCAGTTCAAGCCGACCGGGTTGTTCATCAACGTCGGGCGCGGTGTGGCGGTGGTCGATGCGGACCTGGTGGAAGCGTTGAAGGAAGGCCATCTGGCCGGCGCGGTGATCGACGTTTGCCGTCAGGAACCATTGCCCCAGCGCCATCCGTTCTGGACCGCCTGGGGGTTGCTGCTGACCGGGCACAGCTCGGCGCCGACTTCGCCGGGGATGATGGTGCAATTATTTGTCGAGAATTTGCGCGCGTACCAGGCGCAGGAAACGTTGCGCGGCGAAGTGAGTTTCGAGCGCGGTTACTGACAGCGCGAAGGCTCGGCAACGCGTGTTGCCGGGCGCTTACAAATTTCTGCAAACACTAATCAGATGTTCGTTTCGCAGGCCGTATGTGAGGCTCGTACCCCTCTCCAGATGGGTACATTCTCATGTTGAATGCTGGCACTGTGTCTCTCCCTCCACGGGTAACTCCGCAACTTTCCCTGCTTTCTACCGAGCCGGCGGCGCTCCCTCTATTGCCCTCTGCTCTGGGTGCTACGGCCGATCTCAATACGCAGGCCCTCGCCCCAGTCCCCCGGCAATCCGGTCTCACCGCGGCGTTGGGCGACCGCGAGAATCTGCGGACACTGGGCCAGAAGCTCAACGAAATCGCCAGCCGTCTTGGCGTGAATGCCAGCCCTCAAGCGGTGCTGGCCGCGCTGCAAACGACACCGATGCAAATACACCCCGACTCGTCCTACCCGACCCAGGCGGGTAAAGCGGCGACGGTAGAGATCTTTCTCGGAAGTATCGGCTTGGGGTTGCCCACCAATCATTTTCAGCTGACCGGTCATGCCCACGCGGTGAGTGATAGGGCACTGGAGCATCCGCTCGGCAATTTTGGCGGCGGGTTGTCCTGGCCTGTTCCCATGAGCGCCGCTGAACAACGCAGGGTACTGGCGGCGGCTACCGACCATGGCAGCCAGAACCCCAATGCACCGCACATCGGCGCAAGCGTGGGTGTACTGGAATATCTGAACGCGAACCAGCCGTTGTCGGGCGAGGCATTGGCTGATCCTGCCAAGGCACTCGAAACCCTCGTCAGCTCCACCCGCGGGCAGGCACTGGGGCAAGCCATACAGGACCAGCTTGGGGGCGCCGCCTCCGAGACCAGCGTGAACGAATACGCACTGAGCGCAATCCACCTGCTGCTGGATCCCGAGTCCATTACGGCGCCGCACCGAAACCGTGTGGCAGGTTTCGACCTCGCGCAACAGGCCCATTGGGGCAAGCCGGCTTCGACAGTACTCGAGCGCCTGAGCACTTACCTGCACGAAAATCACAAGACCAGTCCCGAGATGGCCAAGGCCGGCGCCTATTTGTTACTGGCACGAAAGGCGCCCGAGTTTTTGATCAAGGACATCCCCGACCGCGTGACCTACGGCAGCCCTGCCTGGGTAAGCCTCGCGGTCGCAGCGGCGGCCATAGAGGCGCAGTTCCCCGGAAAGGTGGCGCACATGACCTTTGCCCAAGTCATGTCCAGCGCGGAAAACGCGATCCTGACGAATCGAGCCGCCGCCGAACATGCACAAAAGGCGGCATTGGTGGACTGGGCCGTGGTCAACGGGATCGTCACATGCCAGCCAGGTGATCATTACAGCGACGATGAGATAGACCGTGCAAGGACGGCATTCAACGCACAACTGAAGTCGACGCTTGCGGCTACCGGTTTGTTGGAAGCCGAGATTCCAAGCCGTAAAGACATTGCGTTGGCTCATTTGAAGGAGCGGTTTGGCGAACACGTACCTTTTGAAGAGAAACGACTGAAGGTCGTTGACTCGAAACAACCGTCAGCCCAACCACTTTATGATCCGAACCGGGCGCCCGGCGGGCTTTTCTCGTTGTTGGACATCGCCATGAGCGGACTTGGCCAATACCCATGGGAAACCAGGGACCCGAGCATTGCCGAGGCAATCAAAGGCAAGAGCCTGGATTTCAGCGTGAACAAAATCTTCAACGAAGAATTTGAACAAGCAATCACTTCTCGCCAGCAAGGGGTTCGCAGCGTCATCAAGCACCTTGTCGCAACACTGCCCTTGGTTGACCGGGAAAACCTGGAGTTTGCAAAGCTCGAGTTTTTTCAGAAAAACACTTATGAACTGGGCCTCGACTTCATCTCTAAAAAACGGCAGGGCGCGGAAAACAAACTGTGGGTCAAGGCCACCGGAAGGAATGGCAACACCGTTTATGAAATTGATTTGAACGCAGGTGCAATCAAGTCGGTGCCGACCTCGGAGTTAACAACAAAACGCGAGCGGCAGGCCAACAAGGAGTTCAAGACGGAGCCCTTCAAGCCCAAGACCGTGAGCGAGGCTGCCCTTGGCCAAAAGAGCCAGGACGGCTTGTCAACGCCGCCCCCCAGTTTTTCCAGTGCGCGAACCCAGCACATTGCCGATGCCTTTGTTGAACATCTTGATCTCGACAGTGATGACATAAAAACCTATGCCCGGGGTGTCACCTCATTCGATAAACAAATGGCAACCGAGTGGAACGTCACCCACTTTTTTCTTGACCTGATTCCGCTCAGGTCCGCCATCGTGAATTTTTCCAGGGGTAACCACCTGGAAGGGGCCAGTGACCTGGCGCTGGATGTCTTTGGTTTTGTCACGGCGGGCGCGGGTGTGGCGGCGAAAGTCACGAAGGCGGGGGCCAAGGTCGCGAGCGCCGCCGCCAAGGCCATTCAAGTGGCAAAAGTCATCGGTGTGGCTGCCATTCAAGCATTCAACCCATTGGATGGCTTCAGCGAACTGGTCGCGGGCGGTGCCCGGTTGCTGGGCAAAGGCGCCAACTTTGTACGCGCCACGGGTGCAGAGGTGGTCAACAAGCTCAGGGGCGCGAGCGGCAGCTATGACCTGTTGAAGGCTGCCAGTAAACACTATGACGCAGCAGCGACGGGTACCTTCAAGGTCGCCGGGCAAAGCGTTGATGGAGGCGCGGTACTCCAGAACGGTCGATGGTATGCGTTTGATGTGGACAGGATGCGGCCTTACGGCAGCCCTCTTGAAGGCTTCACCGCAAAAACGAGTGCGATGGATGGGGCGATCATCACCACGCCTGCCGAGCCGGGCAGCGCCCTGAACAACCGGTTGCTTGGCGACTACAGCGTGGCCGAATCGAAAATAGCCGGGCTTGCGCGCAACAGTCAGGGGATCTATGTGGCGGCGGACGGTCACTTGTCCCACATCCGCCATACCGATACTGCCGGCAACACTGCGGTCTACGAAGTGCGGCAAGTGACTCGCACCGCCGACGGTGCCGTACAGGCGCAGATTTATCACAACAACCGGCAAACGCCGCTGCTGGTGCAGCACCTTCAGGGGGACCAATGGCAGCGCCTGGGGGCACGCGGCGGTAACCCGCCTTCTGTGGCATCAGACCTGGGGCCGGAAATTGGCGGGGGCGGTGAGGGGACGATCTACGACAGTCTCGACGGGAAAAGTGTCTATAAGGACTATGGCCCTTCATCCATGACTTCTGCCGACGACTTTGTCGATAACGAGACCCTGTGCCTGAACAGCTATTACGGTGACGGCTTTGCAACCACGATATTTGAAAATGGTCGCCGTTATTTGAAAATGGGCAAGCTGGACGGGGTGGATGTAAATACCCTGGCAAGGGGAAGTTTGCCCCCAGAGGCCAGGCTTTTACTGGATGACGCATTTCGGCGCATGGAACAGAAAAATCTTTACCACAACGATCTGCAGTTAAGTAATTTCCTGTATTCAGCGAGGGATAATAAAATCTATCCAGTGGACTTGAACGCAAACGGTCTTGAAGACATGACACCGTTTCTCGCCAGTATGTACAAGCGTGATCGAGACGAGCTGCGCAGGGCCTATTACGCGCTGATCGCCAAGGCTTAGCTGCACTTGTGGCGGGTGTACCCTGCTGTGATCGCAGCAGCAGGGTTTTGACGTGACCGTCAACGACTGCCAGAGCGTGTTCAGTCCTGGTGGTTGAAGTCGCCTTCGGACACCAGCTCGTTCAATGGACGACGCGGGCTCGGGGTTTCCCGGGCTTGCAGGTAGTCGGCCAGGGTCGATTTGTCGCCGAGCTTGCCAATCGCCACCGCAGCGTGCAGGGCGTAACCTTCAGGAATCTTCAGTTCCTTGCGGGTCAGTTCCTGGTCGAAACCGGCCATGCCGTGGGTGTGCCAGCCGCTGAGGCTGGCTTGCAGCGCCAGGTGGCCCCAGGCCGAGCCGGTGTCAAAGGTGTGCCACAGGGCCGGGGTTTCTTCGGTGGCACCAGGCACGGCAAAGGTCGTCTTCGACGCGACGATCACCAGGGCCGAGGCATGCTGCGCCCAGCCACGGTTGAATTCGTTCAGCAGGCCCAGGAAACGTTCCCAGTTCGGCGTGTCGCGGCGCGCATAGAGAAAACGCCATGGCTGCGAGTTGTAGGCCGAAGGTGACCAGCGCGCGGCTTCGAAGAAGCTCAACAGGGTGTCCACCGGGATGCTTTCGCCGGTGAAGGCGCGCGGCGACCAGCGGTCGGTGAATTGTGGGTGGATCGGATAGTCGGCGACGCGTGGGTTGCTGCTCATTGGGCTGATCCTGATGAAAAACCGGGGTTCAAAGCTACTTCGCCGCCGGGTGGCTGACAAGTCTTGTTCTACCGACAGTCGTAAGCGCTTGGCCCCGGGGGCCATGGGCACTAGACTGGCGGCCTTTTAACATACCGATATTGATGTAGAGCCATGGCCGCCAAAGTCGAACCTTTCTGGATCCGCAAAACCCTCGAACAACTCGACCAGGATGAGTGGGAGTCGTTGTGCGACGGCTGCGGCCTGTGCTGCCTGCAAAAGCTCGAGGATGAAGACGACAACAGCGTCTACTACACGCGCATCGCCTGCAAACTGCTGGACCTGAAAACCTGCCAGTGCACCGATTACCCCAACCGTCGCGCCTCGGTGCCCGATTGCATCCAGCTCACTCCGGGCCAGGCCGACCAGTTCAAATGGCTGCCGCCCACCTGCGGTTACCGGCTGGTCAGCGAGCGCAAGGACTTGCCGCTGTGGCACCACCTGGTCTGCGGCGATCGCGACGCTGTGCACCAGGAACGCATTTCCCAGTCCGGGCGCATGCTCAGCGAAGGCAGCGTGCCCGAGGATGACTGGGAGGATTACCTGATTTTTCGAGCAGGCTGAGAAGGAGTGTGTATGACGGTTGGAGCCAGGCTGGCGGCGAGCCTGCTGTTGTTGGTATTGAGTGCGCCGGCGTGGGCGGCGAAGAAAGTTGACCTGGACTATCACGTCAAGCTGTTGCCCCAAAGTGATCAGGCAGAAGTGCGCCTGAGCCTGTCCCAGGGCTCGGCGGTGCGCAGCCTCAACTTCGACCTGGGCCGCGACGGCGACTACAGCGACTTCAAGGCCGATGGCCAGTGGCAAGTGTTGCCGGGCATTACCCCGGGTGACAGCCGCGGCCTGTGGCAACCGAGTGCCGACAAGGCCAGCCTGACCTACCGTGTACGCCTCACCCACGCGCGCAAGAAAGGCGTCTACGAAGCGCGGATGACCCCGAGTTGGGCGCTGTTTCGCGGCGAAGACCTGGTGCCCACTGCACGTCTGGATCAACAGGACGGCATTGAACTGGTGTCGCGCCTGGTGTTTGAACTGCCTGCCGGCTGGAAAAGCGTCGAGACGTCCTGGCCGCGCATCGGCAAGAACAAATTCCGCATCGATAACGTTTCCCGCCTGTTTGACCGGCCCACCGGCTGGATGCTCGCGGGTACGCTGGGCAGTCGCAGGATGCGCCTGGGGGAAACCGAAATCACCGTGGCGTCGCCCAAAGGGCAAGGCATGCATCGCATGGATGTGCTGACCTTGCTGACGTTTGTCTGGCCGCAAGTGCAAGCGGCATTCCCACGGCACCCGGCGAAATTGCTGGTGGTGGGCGCCAGTGACCCGATGAGGCGCGGTGCGTATTCGGCGCGGGACTCGATTTACCTCAACAGCCGAACGCCGTTGGTCAGCGAGAACGGCAGCAGCCCGTTGATCCGTGAAGTGGTGCAGGCTATCGGCCGCTTCAACGACCACCAGGGCAGCGACTGGATCAGCGAGGGCTTGGCGCAGTACTACGCCATTGAGCTGATGCGCCGCGCAGGGGGGATCAGCGACGATCGTTATGCCGCCCTGCAGGCCCGGCTGGCCAACGAAGGCAAGGACGTGACCACCCTGCGGGTCGAGCACGCCAGTAGCGCGACCGTCTCACGAGCGGTGGTGTTGTTGCAGGAGCTGGACCGCGAGATTCGTGTGAAAACCCACAACAAGCGTTCGCTGGATGATTTGACCCAGGCGGTGATGCGCTTGAACAGCATCAGCACAAAGGAATTTGTGCAGCTGGGGGAGAGCATTATTGGCGAGTCGTCGGTAGTACTCGATACCAAACTGCTGCACTGAAACCAAGGTGGGAGCGGGCTTGCTTGCGAAAGCGGTGTATCAGAAACACAGTCAGTGACTGACACTCCGCTTTCGCGAGCAAGCCCGCTCCCACATTTGATCGGGGTTAACCCACAGTTTTGCTGGCGTTTTCAGCCGCCACTTCAGCCTTGGTCTTGAGGTTTTTCAGTTCCTCACCGGCGCGTTCGATCTTGGTCCGCACGCTGTTCATTTCCTGGCGGCTGCGCTCCAGCAACTCTTTCGCCGAACTATGCCCGCTGATCCCGCGTGCCAGCGCTACGCCGCCAATCGCCACCTGGATCAAACCGAAAAAGCCGCCACGGCGCAGGCCTTTGCCCATCATCACCACACCGCCAGCCAGGGAGCCGATGCGTTCCCAGCCCTGGACGTTTTGCGTGGGTTGGGGCTCGAACGGGGTGGACCGGATAACGGGTCGCAGGGTTTTGCTGTCGCTCATGATCTGTCTCCAACAAGGGCTGATTGATATGCAGCTGACTGCACACAGGCCGCGGATGTTCCCAAAAAATCAGTATTTGGGGCCCGAACGGGTGTTGTTGCCCTTGGCCAGACGGTCGTAAAGCACCACGTTGACGGTGGCGGCGAGGTTCATGCAACCGGTGGTCGGGATGTAGATCACGTCTTCACACCAGTCGCGAATCTCTTTGTCGAGGGAGCCGTCTTCCGGGCCGAAGATATACAGCGCACGGTCCGGATGGGTGTATTCGGGGAGAGGGCGGGCGCCTTCCACCAGCTCGACGGCGACGGGGATGCAGCCCAGGGGCAGGATCTTTTTCAGGTCGTCGATACCGATCAGCGGAATGTCGTGGTGGACCTTCTTGGTGTCGGTAATAAAGTCCCGGGCCCGCTCATAGCGCTTGCCGGTGTAGAACACCGAGGCCACGCCGTAGCAGCCGGCGGCGCGCATCACCGAGCCGACGTTTTCGGGGGATTTGGGGTTGTACAGACCGATGCAGCTGTAGCGTTTATTGCCCACGGGAAAGGGTGCCTTCGAGAAAAACCGCGATTATACGGCCTCGGGCTAATGCATTGCTTGGGCGATCGCTATCGCGGGCAAGCCCGGCTCCCACATTTGGAATGCAATCCCTTGTGGGAGCCGGGCTTGCCCGCGATGAGGCCGTCACATTCAGCGAAGATACTCAGTCGTCTTTCTTCATCAACCCGGCCAACGCCGCAAACGGGTTGTGCGTCGCCTTGGCGATCGTCGGGCTGCTGGTGGAGCCTTCGCCGAAATACTGCTGGTCGGTATAACGCGAGTGTTCGTTGTCGTGGCAATACAGGCACAGCAACTCCCAGTTGGAGCCGTCCTGGGGGTTGTCGTCATGGTTGTGGTTGCGGTGGTGCACGGTCAGTTCGCTCAGGCGCTTGCCGGCGAATTCACGGGCGCAGCGGCCACACACGTGGGGGTACATCTTCAGGGCTTTGTCGCGGTAGCCCATTTCCCGGTCGCGCTGGGCATCGGCGAGGATGCGATCCAGCTTGGCGGTGTGGGAGGGCGGGTTGGTCGAGCTCATCATGGCTCCTGTCTTTTAGTGGATCACGGATAGCGTTGATTCTAGCTGCTTGCGGGCTAATAAACCTCCGGCTTTTTCAGGCGCGGTCATGCCGGTGAGGGGGATTGTTTGTAGTATCGACGAACTGAATCATAAGGAGCGGTACTCATGCGGATGCATTCATGGTTGTGGGCGCTGCTGTTGTGCGCCGTCAGTGTTCAGGTCCAGGCGTTTTCCACGCCCCAGCCAGGCGAGGTGATCGATGTGGCGCTGGAGCAGCTCCACCCGACCCAGGCCGTCATCGGTTTTGATCAGATTCATTACAAGCTGGGGGTATTTGCCGAGTCGCCCAAAAAAGTGTTCGACGAATACTGTGAAACCAACGGCCAGGGCGGTGTCGACAAGGTGCCTGAAGATGCCGATCTGCATAAGCCGGGCAGCTTCACCTGCAAAGACCCGGTAGGCGCCCACCCGGCGGACATGAAAACCGTGGTGGTCGGCCCCGCTGGCCAGTTGTACCTCACTGACGGCCACCACTCGTTCAGTACCTTGTGGGAGCAGCCAGGTGCCGGCGCCAAACTGAAGATGTGGGTGCGGGTCACCGATAACCTCAGCGACAGTCCCGACCTGGCGACTTTCTGGAAACGCATGGAGCAGGGCCGCAAGGTCTGGCTCAAGGACGGCCAGGGCAAGACCATCACGCCTGAGCAAATTCCGGCACACCTGGGCTTCAAGGACCTCGGCGACGATATGTTCCGCAGCCTGGTTTACTTCTCCCGCAAGGCGTCCTACGGCAAGCCGACCTCTGGTGAGGTGGTGCCGGAATTCCTGGAGTTTTACTGGGGAGGGTGGTTGCGCACGCAGATTGACCTCGGCGCGTTCAACCTGAACAAGCAAGGCGGGTATGAAAAGGCAATCGAGGCGGTAGCCAAGCGCATGGTCAGCCTGGCGCCCGAGGCACCGGTAGGGGACAGCGGCTTCAGCGCCCGGCAGTTGGGCGGCTTCACGTCACTTGACCGCAAAGAACTGAACGATACGTTCAAGAAGAAAGTGCCCTACGTTATCGACAGTAGAAGTAACTAAGTGACGAACCGGCAGGGGCGGCCTTGTGCTGTTTCTGTCGGGCGTATAACGGCTTAATATACAGTAAAGATCCGGCAAATATCGATTTAAATGCCGTGGGGCATTTAATTGTCTTCAGGGTGATAAAGTGTTGGACTAACTTTGCCAGTTTGTTTAATGTGGCGCCTCTTGGCCTACTGCCGTTAGTGTGTTCTGTGGTGGCGTCAGGTAGTCAATACGTCAGGTCTTTCCTGGCGACTGTCAGTTTCCCGCAAGCCGGGCTTTCCTTTCACGATATCAACCCCCGTGGTTGACGTTGTGGCGTTTCAAATCAGAAGCGCTCATCCAGAGCGTACTGCTTCCAATAACCGAAGTCGGGTGGTTGAAGTGTCTGATGATCGTCGTGCAAATAATAAAAGATCGACGCGTTACCCTGTTGTTATAACTTGAAGATTCGGGATAGGTGTCCCGTGCAAGTTGTAAGTTTATGGTGCCCGTTAATAAACTTCTGATGTTCATCTCACTGACATTCACACTGCGTGAATGCAACGGCCTGCTTCAATTGAATACATGCAATTTTTTGTAGAGGCTGTTGTGTCTAAAGGCGTTGTTCTGGCGGTTTCCGCTTCCTTCCTGTTTGGTGTGCTGTATTTCTTTACCTCCCTTCTTGAACCCTTGAATGGCCAGCAGATATTTGGCTGGCGAATGCTCATCTCGTTGCCCTTCATGACGTTGCTGTTGTGCCTGTCCGGGGATTGGAAGTGGGTGCCGTTGATCTACAAGCGTCTGCGGGAGAAACCCGCATTGCTGCCTTGTGTCGTGCTCACCAGTGCCCTGGTGGGTGTGCAGTTGTGGATATTCATGTGGGCGCCCCTCAATGGCCACGGCCTGGATGTGTCGCTGGGCTATTTCCTGTTACCGCTGACCATGGTCATCACCGGGCGCATCGTTTACGGCGAACGCCTTTCCCATCTGCAAAAAATTGCCGCAGCGCTGGCGGCGGTGGGCGTGGCCAACGAGCTGTATCGCACGGGCGGGTTCTCCTGGACCACCCTGGTGGTGTGCGTCGGTTATCCGCTGTATTTCGTGCTGCGCAGGCGTTGTGGCACCGACAACCTCGGCGGGCTGTGGCTGGACATGATGCTGATGATTCCGGTCGCGCTGTGGTTCGTCCTCGGTAGTGAGCCCATCAACGAGACCCTGGCGCAGCGCCCGGCGCTCTATTGGCTGGTGCCACTCATGGGGTTGGTCAGCGCGGCGGCGGGTTATTCCTACATCCTGGCCAGCCGGCTGTTGCCGTTCAGCCTGTTCGGTTTGCTCAGTTACGCAGAGCCGGTGCTGCTGGTGGCCGTGTCGCTGATGCTGGGAGACGCTCTCAAACCGGGCCAATGGATGACCTACCTGCCGATCTGGCTGGCCGTGGTGGTGTTGGTGCTGGAAGGCTTGAGGCATTTGAATCGACTGCGCCGGTCGATCTGACCTACGACCCGCGCAGTGGAATTCAGGCGGCTGTTTCAGCCCTTGAGTTTCTCGGCAATCCAGATGGTATGCCGCGTGCCCTTGTTGCCATGGGCAAACACTTGCACTTCCTCGGCCTTGAAGCCGGCCTTGCGCAGTTTGTCGCTGAACTGCTTGTCGGCGCTGGCCGACCACACCGCCAGCACGCCCTTGGGCCGTAGCGCCTTGGCGCAGGCGCTTAGGCCACCGGCGGAATACAGCCAGCTGTTGGCTTTTTGCGTCAGGCCTTCGGGGCCGTTGTCCACGTCCAGCATGATCGCGTCAAACCCCTGGGGCTCGGCCTGCAGCACCTTGGCCACGTCTTCCAGACGGATCACGGTGCGCGGGTCCAGCAGCGGGCGGCCGGACTTTTCCCCCAGAGGGCCACGATTCCACTCGACCACGCCGGGCACCAGCTCGGCAACCACCACTTCGGCAGTCTTGCCCAAATGCTTGAGCGCTGCCGCCAGGGTAAAACCCATGCCCAGGCCGCCAATCAACACCCTGGAGCCGGGCCGACCGGCGACTTTGCGGCACGGAATCTCCGCCAGCGCATCCTCGGAACCGTGCATGCGCGTGTTCATCAACTGGCCACCGTCACCGCCCTGAATCTTGATGACAAAATCCTCACCGTATTCGAACAGGCACAAGGCACCGCCGTTGTCGGGGATCGGGGTGGTGTCCAGCAGAACGAAACGTTTCATGGAAATCTCATTGGGAAGGGCATTCTTGCGCGGTTGGGAGTAGCCTTACGACTTTACGGTCAGGCCATGGAGCCATCGATGAAGTGCAGCATTCTAACGGTCATTGTGTGGAGCGCGCTCGCCCTTGGCGGTGTGGCCCAGGCTCAGGAGTCGCAAACCGTGCCGATTACCCCCGCGCCCACGGCGGGTTCACCGGGTACTGCAACGCCCACGCCTTACCCGCAAGTCACGCCACCGGCGACACCAAAGGCGGCCGGCAGCGGTGAGCCATTGTTGGCGCCGATCGTGCTGCCCGCGCCGCCTAAGGACCAGACGATCCCCGGCTTGCAGCAAAACGACATCAAGCCCAAGACCCCGGGCGGCTAAAACTGCTGGGACAGCAATTGCCCGTCTGCCATGCGCAGGCGCCTGGACAGGGCGATAGCAATCGCACGAATGATCTTGGCCGCGATTTTCGGTGCATCGTTGAGCATCTTTTCCAGGGAATCCTTGCCCAGGTTCAACAGCACGCAATCGCTGGCCGCCACACAGCTGGCGGAGCGGCGCTCGCCGTCCAGCACAGCCATCTCGCCAAAGGTCCGCCCGCTGCGCAAGGTGGCGATAGTCAGGCGCTGGCCTGCATGGTTGGTCTTCTGCACCGCCACCTGGCCTGAGTGAATGATGCACATGAAGGTGCCCGCGTCGCCCTCGAGGAAAATCACCTCATCGCGGGCGATGCTGCTGATGTTGAAATAGCCCGCCGCTACGTGGAAGTCTTCCGGCAGCAACGGGTCGAACAGGCCGCAATCCATCAGCATGTCGCGGATTTCGTTATTGAGTAAGGTCGGTTCTGGCATGAGGCTTACAGTCTTTGTCCATAAATCGTGCAGGGCGCGCCCGGCGGTCAAGTGTTCAGACCGGCCCGCCAGGCGGAGTTCCTTAAATCAGCCCCAGCGCCTTGAAAACAAATGCATATTCGAGTGCTACGTCACGTAATCCCTGGTAACGACCACTCATGCCGCCGTGGCCGGCGCCCAGCTCGGTCTTGAGCAGCAACAGGTTGTCGTCGGTCCTTGTGTCGCGCAGCTTGGCCACCCACTTCGCCGCTTCCCAATACTGCACGCGGCTGTCGTTGTAGCCGGCGATCACCAGCGTGGCCGGATAGGCCTGGGCGCTGACGTTTTCGTACGGTGCGTACGCCTTGATCCGCTCATACACCTCGGGCTCCTGCGGGTTGCCCCATTCGTCGTACTCGGTGATGGTCAGCGGCAACTCGGGGTCGAGCATGGTGTTGAGCACATCGACGAACGGCACTTCGGCAATCGCCGCCTGGAACAGCTCCGGGCGTTGATTGAGCACCGCGCCGATCAACAGGCCACCGGCGCTGCCGCCGCTGATGGCCAGTTGCTTGGAGGTGGTCAGGCCCTGGGCGATCAAGTGTTCGGCGCACGCGATAAAGTCGCTGAAGGTGTTTTGCTTGTGCTCCTGCTTGCCGCCGCGATACCAGGCCTCACCCAGTTCGCCGCCGCCGCGTACATGGGCAATGGCGAAGGCCACGCCACGGTCCAGCAGGCTCAGGCGGGCGTGGGAGAACCACGGGTCGAGGCTGTGGCCGTAGGCGCCGTAGCCGTACAGATACAGGGGCGTCGGCTTACCCAACTGATCGCGTCGGACGACAAGACTGATCGGCACCTGAGTGCCATCGGCCGACGTTGCCCACAGGCGTTGGCTGACGTAGTCGTCGGCGTTGAACACGCCCAGCACCGGGGTTTCCTTGAGCACTTGTTGTGCGCCGCCGGCCAGTTCCAGCTGACGAACCTGGGCCGGGCGGTTCAGCGCCTCATAGCGCAGGCGGATCTTGTCGCTGGCAAATTCCAGGCTGTTTTGCACATAGAGGCTGTAGGCCGCGTCCGGTAACTCCACGCGATAAGCGGCTTGCCCCTGTGGGTGCACTTCGATGATCGGCAGGCCGCCGATCCGCAGGCTCAGGGTCATGGCCCGGGCATTGAGGCTTACGCCATCGAGCATTACCGCGTCGTCGTGGGGGATCAGGTTCAGCCAGTCGTCCTGGGTCGGCACACTGCCGGTGTCGGCCGCCTGGAACAGCGCAAAGTTGATGCCGTCACGGTTGCTGCGGATAAACCAGGTCCACTGGTCGTCCAGCTTGCCGTGGTCGACGTCATATTCATGGCCCTCGACCCGTGGCGCCATGCAGGTAAACGCCTGCTGCGGCTTTTCGGCGTCCAGGGCCCAGATCTCGCTGGTGGTCTTGCTGCCCAGGGCCAGCAGCAACTGACGCTCGGAGCTGGAGCGGTAGCAGTGCAGGAAGAAACGTCCGTCAGGCTCGTGGAACACTTCTTCGGCGGCAGTGCCGTCCAGGCGATAGCGATACAGCTTGTGCGGGCGATGGGTGTCGTCCAGCTCGGTGAAGAACAGGGTCAGGCTGTCGTTGGCCCAGGTCATGCTGCCATCGCAGTCTTCAAACTCCAGTTCGCTGACCTTGCCGGTGGCCAATTCCTTCACATAGAGGGTGTAGATCTCTTCGCCGCTGGTATCCAGGCTGTAGGCCAGGCGCTGGTGGTCCGGGCTGATGCTGAAGGCGCCGAGGGAGAAAAAGCCGCCATTGGCCAGTACGTTCGGGTCCAGCAGCAGCTCTTCCGCGCTTTCGTCGACCTGTTGGCTGTCGTCCGCCGGGCGCGGGCAGCGGTAGTGGCGGGCGTATTCGTCGCCGGCGGTGGTGCGGGTGTAATACAGGTACGGGCCCCAGGGCGAGGGCAAGGACAGGTCGGTTTCGAGAATGCGGCCCTTGATCTCCTCGAACAGGGTCTCGCGCAGCGCCTGCTGGTCGGACAATTGTGCTTCTTGCCAGGCATTTTCCGCCTTGAGGTAATCGAGCACCTCGGCGCTGTCACGCGCTTGCAGCCAGGCATACGGGTCGGTGCCTGGGGCCTTGCGGGCGATCGGGGCGGCAGTGATGTGGGTCGATGGGGGCATGGATCACTCTCTGTCTGGCGGTTGGCCGACGGCATTGCAGCCTCGGCACTGAAAAGCCGTTATCATAGCGGCCTGTTTGCCTACCTTGCCATGGACACCATGACCGAGAACGACTATCTGATCGCTTGGGGCCTCTACGCCTTCGCAGCCCTGGGTTGCCTGTTGGTGTGGTTTGCCATGACCCGCTGGATGTGGCGCTGGCTGCGCGAGCCACTGCGGTTGCTGGTGGCGGTGCTGCTGTTCAGCCCGACCATCGTCGATCCGGTGAAGACCCAGTTCGCCCCGGCCGTGGCCATCACCGCCCTGGACCTGGTGCTCAAGGTCGGCAACAACGCCTGGCGGGCGATTTCCGATCTGTTCATGTATTGCATGATCGCGTTCGGCGTGTACCTGGTGTTCGTGCTGATCCGCTGGCCCATCGAGCGTGCCGCCAGGGTTCGTCGTGAGCAGAAGGCCGCCGCTGCGGCAGCCGCTGCTGCCGAGCCGGAGGATGACGACGAACCCTTCGCCGATGAGCGTTACGGTCGCCCGGCACCTGTCAGCGGTATGCGGGTCGAACCGCGCCTTTAACGTTGTACGCCCTGTATCGAGAAGCCTGGCATGTGTGAATTATTGGGCATGAGTGCCAACGTACCGACCGATATCGTCTTCAGCTTCACCGGGCTGATGCAGCGCGGCGGACGTACCGGGCCCCACCGCGACGGTTGGGGCATCGCCTTCTACGAGGGCCGTGGCCTGCGGTTGTTCCAGGACCCGGCGGCCAGCAGCGAATCGGAAGTCGCGCTGCTGGTGCAGCGTTATCCCATCAAGAGTGAAGTGGTGATTGGCCATATCCGCCAGGCCAATGTGGGCAAGGTGTGCCTGTCCAATACCCATCCGTTCGTCCGTGAACTGTGGGGCCGTAACTGGTGCTTTGCCCATAACGGTCAACTGGCGGACTTCAACCCCCGCGCCACGTTCTACCGCCCGGTGGGCGATACCGACAGCGAAGCGGCGTTCTGCGATTTGCTCAACCGAGTCCGTGAAGCGTTCCCGGAACCGGTGGACATCGAACAGGTGCTGCCGGACCTGATCGCCGCCTGCAGCGAATACCGCAGCAAGGGCGTGTTCAACTGCCTGCTCAGCGACGGTGACTGGCTGTTCTGCTATTGCTCGACCAAGCTGGCACAGATCACCCGGCGTGCGCCATTTGGCCCTGCACGGTTGAAAGATGTCGACGTGATCGTCGATTTTCAGGCCGAAACCACCCCCAATGACGTGGTGACGGTGATTGCCACCGAACCCCTGACCGAAAACGAGACCTGGACCCGCTACGAACCGGGCCAGTGGAGCCTGTGGCGACGCGGCGAATGTGTCAGCCAAGGTAAAACGGAATAAGGACGTCGAATATGTTGCTCAGCTATTTGCGACTGGTGTTGTTTGCCGTGGGTCTGTTAGTCGGTGTGCAGGTGCCGGGGTTTATCAGCGACTACGCCAAGCGCGTCGAAGCCCACTTGATCGAAGCCCAGACCGGCTTGCGCGGCTTCGATGCCACGGCGCAACAGTTCTTCAACGGTGACTTGCAGGCGCTGGTGGCCCATTACCGTGCCAGTGACGACCCGGTGTTTCGCAGCGATGCCAACAGCCTGGGCACCTTGCTCGACCGCCAGGTAGCGCTGGATAAGCAGTTCCAGGCGATGCAGGGCCCGTGGTACATCCGCGCGCTGCAAGTGGCGGTGGCCGCCGACCCGGCGATTCGCCAGGAAACCTGGAACGGCTACAGCTACATGCTGTTGCTGACCCCGGAAGCCATGGGCTGGGGCCTGGGCGGGGCGATGTTGTTGTCGTTCGGCATCGAGTGCCTGTTCCGCCTGATCGACTGGGTGGTGTTGGGCGGCAAGCGCCTGCGCCAGAGCCGACCGATTGAAGAGCGGGACCTCAAGGGGCTTTAAAGGCTGACGCGGTCAAATTGTGGGAGCGGGCTTGCTCGCGAATGCGGTGCGTCAGTGACATATGGGGTGGCTGGCACACCGCATTCGCGCGCAAGCCCGCTCCCACAGTTTTAAATCGGTTCCTTCAGTGGCATGGGTTTGCTCAACACCATCAAGTCCTCGCCCACCTTCTGCGCATACTGCTGCACCACGCTCTGGCACAGCGCCACAATCTCCTCCACCAACTCCACGCCCACTCGCCACGACACCACCACCTGCAGGTTCGGCGGCCGTTGTTCCATGGGCAGCATGGTCAATTCACCTCGTGCCAGCTCTTCACTGACCAATACGGGCGGGAACGCACCAATCCCGAACCCGTCCCGCAGCAGGCGGGTGATCGCTGACACCGAGTTCACACAGTTCATCCGTGGGGCGGATACGCCGTTAGCCTGCATCAGGCTGAGCACGTCCTGGTGCGGACAGGAGTTTTTCGAGTAGGTGATGATGCGCTCCTGGGCCAGTTCGGCGAGGGACGCGTAGTCGCGGTTGTAGATCGAGTGGCTGGCGACGATCCAGCCCATGGGGTGGCTGGCCAGTTCCAGGCTGCGCAAGGTTTCCTGGCGCAGCAGGTCGGTTTGCAGGATCAGGTCGAGAAAGCCTTTTTGCAACTGATCGCTGAGGTTCAGCGCGGTATCGGCGACCAACTCGATTTCTACCCGCGGAAAGTTGTCCGTCAGTTCTGCCACCAGCGCGCTCAGCCAAGTGTGGATCACCGTGTCCATCACTCCGATGCGGATACGCCCGACCTTGCTGCTGGTGGTTTCCAGGGACTGCTTGAGCCCTTGCATGGTCGCCATCATCTGCTCGGCATAATCGAGCACCTTCAAGCCTTCCGGCGTCAGGCTCACACCTCGGGAATCGCGCAGGAACAGCTTCACCCCCAACTCGCTTTCCAGCACGGCGATGCGGCTGGAGATCGAGGCCTGGGTGGTGAACAGCTTCTCTGCCGTGAGGCGAAAGCTCTTGAGCTTGGCCACCCAGACGAAGGTTTCGAGGAACTTCAAATTCATGGGATCAACTTTTCTTATGCATGGATTGTTTTTTATTAGTTGGACGCAGCGTGCCGCAACCGCCAAAAATCGAGCTGTCTCACGATAAGCGTCGTTGGGGCTCGGGACAACATCGTTGCGAGATCTTGGTAAAAGATCCCACACTACAAAAAAATAAAGCCTACAGGAGCCCTACCGTGAGCCGCCTGCTATTGAACTGCGACATCGGCGAAAGCTTTGGCAACTGGACCTTGGGTCTGGACGCCGAAGTCATGCCGTTCATTGATTGCGCCAACGTAGCCTGCGGTTTCCACGCCGGCGACCCGAGCATCATGCGCAAGACCGTCAGCCTGGCCTTCGAGCATGGCGTGCAGGTGGGCGCGCACCCGGCGTACCAGGACCTGCAGGGTTTCGGCCGCCGCTCCATGGCCTACACCCCGCAGGAAATCCAGGACCTGTTGCACTACCAGGTCGGCGCCCTCGACGGTATTTGCCGGGCCCAGGGCGGGCGGGTCAGCTACGTCAAACCCCATGGCGCGATGTACAACGACATGATGGCCAAGCCTGCGCAATTGCGTGCGGTGATCCAGGCCGTGGCGGCCTACGACGCCAGCCTGCCATTGATGCTGATGGCCACCCGCGACAACAGCGCCGCCCAGGCCCTGGGTGAGGAATATGGCGTGACCCTGTGGTTCGAAGCCTTTGCCGACCGTGCCTACGACAGCGCCGGCCATCTGGTCTCCCGCCAGTTGCCGGGCGCGGTGCATCATGACCCGGAAAAGATCATCCAGCAGGCCTTGATCATCGCCCGGGGAGAACAGTTGGTCGCCAGTGATGGCAGTCCGTTGCACCTGCAAGCCAATACCTTGTGCGTGCATGGCGATAACGCCAGCTCAGTGGCTGCCGTGCAGCGCATCCGCGAGGCGTTGACCCCAGCATGAAGCCACGGATTGAAGTGGTGGCCATCGACTGCCTGATGGTGCGCCTGTTTGAGGTGATCGCCGAAGACAACATGCCCTGGATGCTCGCCGCCACCCGCCGTTTGCGCGAAGGTTTTGGCCCGGTGCTGGTGGACCTGGTGCCGTCCTACACGACCCTGATGGTGCACTACGACCTGCTGGCGCTGGACCCTGGCCAGGCACGGGCGTTGATCGACCAGGCGCTCAAGGAATTGCAGCCCGAACCCAAGGGCAGCGGGCAATGCCATGTGTTGCCGGTCTGGTATGACCTGAGTGTCGGCCCGGAGTTGGCGTTGCTGGCGCAGCGCAGTGGCCTGGCAGTGGGGGAGGTGATTCGCCGTCACAGCCAGCATGAGTACCAGGTATTCGCCTTGGGCTTCGCCCCGGGGTTTGCCTTTATGGGGCTGGTGGATGAACAGCTCGCGACACCGCGGCTCAACACCCCGCGCAAGCGGGTGGCGGCGGGCAGCGTGGGCATCGCCGAGCGGCAGACGGCGGCTTATCCGGTGGTCTCGCCAGGCGGCTGGAACCTGATTGGCCGCACGCCGGCCAAGCTGTTTGACCGTGAACGCGAGGGCTACAGCCTGATGCAGCCTGGGGATACCGTGCGCTACGAAGCGGTCAGCCATCGCGAATTCATCAACCTGGGCGGCGATGACACGCCGTTGGAGGCCCAGGCATGAGCCGCTTGCTGATCGAGGCCAGCACGCCGCTGTGCCTGTTGCAGGACGCCGGACGTTTTGGCGTCAGGCATTTGGGCGTGACCCAGGGCGGCGCGCTGGATTGGGTGTCGATGTCGTGGGCCAATTGGTTGCTGGGCAATGCCCTGGATGCGCCGGTGGTGGAAATCACCTTGGGTGGCTTCACCGTGCAGGCCGAGGACTATTGCCTGCTGGCGCTGGCCGGGGCGGACTTGGGCGCGTATGTCGACGAGCGCGCGATCAGCCCGGGGCGCAGCTTTATTCTGCAAAAGGGCCAGCGCTTGCGTTTTACTCAGCCTTTCAGCGGTGCGCGGGCTTACCTGGCAGGGCCGGGCGGGTTTGATGCGCCGCAGGTGCTGGGCAGTTGCGCCACGGTGGGCCGTGAAGAACTGGGCGGGCTGGATGGCTTTGGCCGGTCACTGGCCGAAGGTGCGCAATTGACCTATTCGGGCGTGGGCGGTGCGATGCAGGTGTTGTCCGCCGGGCAATTGCCGAAGCTGGATTCCAAGGCGCCACTGGAGGTGATCCTCGGGGCGCAGATCGGCCAGTTTGGCGGGCAGAGTCTGTTTGATGTGTTCAACAGCGAGTGGACCCTCGACAGCCGTGCCGACCGCATGGGCATGCGCTTGCTTGGCACGCCGCTGGAGTATCAGGGGCCGTCGCTGATCTCGGAAGGCATCCCGCTGGGGGCGATCCAGGTGCCGCCGGATGGGCAGCCGATTGTGTTGCTCAATGACCGGCAGACCATTGGCGGCTACCCACGATTGGGCGCGTTGACGCCATTGGCGTTGGCGCGGCTGGCGCAGTGCTTGCCGGGGGAGAAGGTGAGGTTGGCGCCGGTGGTGCAGGAGACGGCGCATCGGCAGCAAGTGGAGTATTTGCAGTACCTTGCCAGAAACTAAAGACCGCCGCAGGACAAAATGTGGGAGCGGGCTTGCTCGCGAAGGCGGTGTATCAGCCAATATATTCGGTGACTGACACTGCGCTTTCGCGAGCAAGCCCGCTCCCACATTTGATCGTGGTTGTCTGGGAAACAACTTACTTCGACAAAAAGCGCATCCCTTCCTCAAGCCCGCGCAACGTCAACGGAAACATCTGGTCCTCGATCAAATCCCGGACAATCCCGGTGGACGCCGTATAGCCCCAGGTATCTTTCGGGTACGGATTAATCCAGATCAGCTTCTTGTACTTCTCCATGAACCGCTGCATCCACACATACCCGGGCTCTTCATTCCAGTGCTCGACGCTGCCGCCGGCCTGGGTGATTTCATACGGCGCCATGGCCGCATCGCCGATAAAGATCACTTTGTAGTCGGCACCGTACTTGTGCAGCAAATCCTGGGTCGAGGTGCGTTCCGAGCCCCGGCGCATGTTGTTCTTCCACACCGATTCATAAATGAAGTTGTGGAAGTAGAAATACTCCAGGTGCTTGAACTCGGTCTTGCACGCCGAGAACAACTCTTCGCAAGTCTTCACATGGGCATCCATCGAGCCGCCGATGTCGAACAGCAGCAACAGCTTGATGGTGTTGCGCCGCTCCGGGCGCATCTGGATATTCAGCAGCCCGGCATCGCGGGCCGTATGGTCGATGGTGCCGTCAATGTCGAGCTCTTCCGCCGCACCCTGGCGTGCGAACTTGCGCAGGCGGCGCAGGGCGATCTTGATGTTGCGCGTGCCCAGTTCCACCGAATCATCGAGGTTCTTGTACTCGCGCTGGTCCCAGACCTTGACCGCCTTGCCCTGGCGCTTGCCGGCATCCCCCACGCGAATGCCTTCGGGGTTGAAGCCGCCGGAGCCGAAGGGGCTGGTACCGCCGGTGCCGATCCACTTGTTGCCGCCGGCGTGGCGTTCCTTCTGTTCTTCCAGACGTTTCTTGAATTCTTCGATCAGCTTGTCCAGCCCGCCGAGGGACTGGATCTGTGCGCGTTCCTCGTCGGTCAGCGAGCGTTCGAATTCCTTGCGCAGCCAGTCTTCGGGGATCAGTGCCTGCAGGTGATCGTCGAGTTTTTCCAGACCGTTGAAGTAGGCGCCGAAGGCCCGGTCGAACTTGTCGAAATGCCGTTCGTCCTTCACCAGGATCGCCCGGGCCAGGTAGTAGAACTCGTCCATGTCGGCGAAGGTCACGCGCTGTTTCAGCGCGTTGATCAGGTCCAGCAGCTCACGCACCGACACCGGCACCTTGGCTGCGCGCATTTCATTGAACAGGTTGAGCAGCATGGTAATCGCCCTTATCGGTTACCGCGACGGCTCATGAACGCCAGGCGTTCCAGCAACTGCACGTCCTGCTCGTTCTTCACCAGGGCACCGGCCAGGGGCGGGATGGCCTTGGTGGGGTCGCGCTCGCGCAGTACCGCTTCGCCGATGTTGTCGGCCATCAGCAGTTTCAGCCAGTCCACCAGTTCGGAGGTGGACGGTTTTTTCTTCAGGCCCGGTACTTTGCGCACGTCAAAGAATACGTCGAGGGCTTCGCTGACCAGGTCTTTCTTGATGTCCGGGTAGTGCACGTCGACGATCTTTTGCAGGGTGGTGCGGTCCGGGAAGGCGATGTAGTGGAAGAAGCAGCGGCGCAGGAACGCGTCCGGCAGCTCTTTTTCGTTGTTGGAGGTAATGATGATGATCGGGCGCTTCTTGGCCTTGATGGTCTCGTCGATTTCGTAGACGTAGAACTCCATCTTGTCGAGTTCTTGCAGCAGGTCGTTGGGGAACTCGATGTCGGCCTTGTCGATTTCGTCGATCAGCAGGATGACCCGCTCCTCGGACTCGAAGGCTTCCCAGAGCTTGCCCTTTTTCAGGTAGTTGCGTACGTCGTGCACCTTGTCCACGCCCAGCTGCGAGTCCCGCAGGCGGCTCACCGCGTCGTACTCGTACAGGCCCTGGTGCGCCTTGGTGGTGGACTTGATGTGCCAGGTGATCAGCTTGGCGCCAAAGGATTCGGCCAGTTGCTCGGCGAGCATGGTCTTGCCGGTGCCCGGTTCGCCCTTGACCAGCAGTGGCCGCTCCAATGTGATGGCGGCATTGACGGCCAGTTTCAGGTCATCGGTGGCAACGTAGGCCTGGGTGCCTTCGAACTTCATCTATCAATCCTCGAACGTGACGCCGAACGGTGCAGGACCGAAGCGGGCGAGTAATCAGCTTGGCCCGACTATACCGCGCAGCCCCGGCGACTGTGAACGCAGACGGGCTATTCAGTCTCTGAATGGGCAGTCACGTTGAAGATCAATCTGTCGAGGGCTTGGGTTGTTCATAGCGGGCGTTGAAGGCCTGGACAAAACCATTGCGCAAAATCTGCAAAAACGCCTGGAACGCGCTGATATCTTGCTGGTGCACGTTGCCGCTGAGCTCCACGCGGGTGGCGAACTGGTTTTTCTGCTGGTTCTTCAGCACGGTTTCGCTGACGCCAACCACCGCCTCCCAGATCGACCGGAAGATGCCCTTGTCCTTGTTCTCGACATCCTGCTGCCAGTTGAACACTTCGACATTGCGCAGCAAAGGCTTGATGTAGCCGGTCAACTGGCCTTTTTCGGCCTGGGCTTCAACCACCAGGTCGCCACTGCCGGCATTGAAGTCGAACTTGCCGTAGGCCGAGGCGAAGTCATTCATGCGCTTGAGTTCGATATCCCGGGCCCGGAAGCGGAATTCGAAGTTTTCGAAATTGCTCAAGGGGTCGAACGTGGCGGTGGCTTCCAGCGGTGCCTGGCCCAGGAACAGCGCCTTGCCGTCGAAGCGCGCGTCGCGCTGGCCTTTGACATCCACCACGTTGGTCAGGTTGTAGAAGCTGGCGTTGACCTGGGTCGCGTACATATTGACCGGCGGTTTCGAACTGAAGTTATGGAACGCGATCTTTCCGTCGTCGATGCGTACCTCGTTCAGGGTGATCGGCAACAGTTTGCTCAGTTGGGCCCGCCAGTCGGTGCCCTGACCGGTCTGGGACGCCTGTTTGTTGGTGCCGCCGTCGACGAAGTTCAGCTCCGGCTTGATGAACTGTGCCTCGGCCACCACTGCGTGGTCGTACCACAGCGAATGCCAGCTCACTGACAGGTCGATCACCGGCGCCTTGACGAACGGTACCGGCACCTTGCCGTCGACCTTGACGATCTGCAGGCCGTTGATCCGATAGGCGCCGCGCCACAGTGCGAGGTCGACATCGGTGACCTGGCCGCGGTAATCGCCCATGTCGGCGAGTTTGTCATTCAGGTAATTGCGCACCAGATAGGGCAGGGCGATATCCAGGACGACCAGCAGTACCACGACCCCGACGAGGGTCCAGAGCGGCCAACTGTAGCGACGTTTCATAGGAAAATTCTCCATCCGTGTAGGCGATTGACTGCTGGCGCCGCCGGACGTTCGCTTGACTGGACGCCTTGCAACACGAGGCATACCCTTGGGGCCTTCCTGAAATTGCCTTAAGGACCCGTCATGAGCCGCATTTTTGCAGACAACGCGCACTCCATCGGTAACACTCCCCTGGTTCAGATCAACCGTATCGCGCCGCGTGGCGTGACTATCCTGGCCAAGATCGAAGGGCGTAACCCGGGGTATTCGGTGAAGTGCCGGATTGGCGCAAACATGATCTGGGATGCCGAAGGCAGCGGCAAACTCAAGCCGGGCATGACCATTGTCGAGCCGACTTCCGGCAACACCGGGATCGGCCTGGCATTTGTCGCCGCCGCCCGTGGTTACAAGCTGTTGCTGACCATGCCCGCCTCCATGAGCATCGAGCGCCGCAAGGTGCTCAAGGCCCTCGGCGCCGAACTGGTGTTGACCGAGCCGGGCAAGGGCATGAAGGGCGCGATTGAAAAAGCCGGCGAAATCCTTGCCAGCGACCCGGCCAGGTACTTTATGCCGGCCCAGTTCGAAAACCCGGCCAACCCGGCGATCCACGAGAAAACCACCGGTCCGGAAATCTGGAATGACACTGATGGCGCGGTGGACGTGCTGGTAGCGGGCGTGGGCACTGGCGGCACCATCACCGGGGTGTCGCGCTATATCAAGAACATCCAGGGCAAGCCGATCCTGTCGGTGGCGGTGGAGCCGATCAGTTCGCCGGTGATTACCCAGGCGCTGGCCGGTGAAGAGATCAAGCCCAGCCCCCACAAGATCCAGGGTATCGGCGCCGGTTTTGTGCCGAAGAACCTCGACCTGTCGATGGTCGACCGGGTCGAACTGGTCAGCGACGAAGAATCCAAGGCCATGGCGTTGCGCCTGATGCAGGAGGAGGGGATTCTGTGTGGTATCTCCTGCGGCGCGGCGATGGCCGTGGCGGTGCGACTGGCGCAGAAGCCGGAAATGCAGGGCAAGACCATCGTCGTGGTGCTGCCGGACTCCGGTGAACGCTACCTGTCGAGCATGCTGTTCGCCGATTTGTTCACCGATCAGGAAAACCAGGCTTGATTCAAATCAGCGCGATGGCGTGGCCCTTATGCATAATTGGCCCGTTATCGCGCACCGCTAGATGCTGATTGTTGGAGTGCGCGGGTTTTTCCCGAGGCCCGGAGTGTTTATCATGGCCGGCTGCTACGTCTGGTTTCCCCGTAACGGGAGGCTAATGGCCAGACGCCTATTTCCAGGAGTTGCTGCATGACCTTTTCTTTGGCCGCCAAACTGTCGGTGTTGCTGCTGTTTATCGGCAGCACGCTGTATGTGCATTTGCGTGGCAAGGCCCGTTTGCCGATGTTGCGTCAGTTCGTCAACCATTCAGCGCTGTTCGCCCCGTACAACGCCTTGATGTACATCTTCTCCGCCGTGCCGTCCAAGCCGTACCTGGACCGCAGCAAGTTCCCGGAGCTGGACGTGCTCAAGGACAACTGGGAAGTGATTCGCGAAGAGGCCATGCACCTGTTCGACGAGGGCTACATCCGCGCCGCGGAGAAGAACAACGACGCCGGTTTCGGCTCGTTCTTCAAGAAGGGCTGGAAGCGTTTCTACCTCAAGTGGTACGACAAACCGTTGCCGTCGGCTGAACTGCTGTGCCCGAAAACCGTGGCCCTGGTCAGCAGCATTCCTAACGTCAAGGGCGCGATGTTCGCCCTGTTGCCAGGTGGCAGCCACCTCAACCCGCATCGCGACCCGTTTGCCGGTTCGCTGCGTTATCACCTGGGGCTGTCCACGCCGAACTCCGACGACTGCCGTATTTTCGTCGACGGCCAGGTGTACGCCTGGCGCGACGGTGAAGATGTAATGTTCGACGAGACCTACGTGCACTGGGTGAAGAACGAAACCGAGCACACCCGGGTGATCCTGTTCTGCGACATCGAACGCCCGCTGAGCAACCGCCTGATGACCCGCATCAACCGTTGGGTCAGCGCGCAACTGGGGCGCGCCACCGCACCGCAGAACCTGGATGACGAACGCGTTGGCGGCATCAACCAGGCGTATGCCTGGAGCAAGCGCTTCAGCGACAGCTTCAGTGGCGTGGTCAAGCAGTGGAAGCGCAAGCATCCGAAGGCTTATCGCATCCTGCGGCCAGTGCTGGCGGTGGTGGTGCTGACGGCGCTGGGGTATTGGTTGTTTGGTTAAGGCTTTTGCAGGCACGAAAAAACCGCTCCGATGAGCGGTTTTTTTATGCGCTGGATTTGTGCGGGCGAAGTTATTGCAAAGCATGTCCCCAGCTGGTTATAGTCGGCCGCAGGTGTTTCCAGACACCTTGTTCATCCCTTCATAAAAGATCAGCACATGCCAGCTTCCCTGCGCATAGCGGTAGTCGATTCAGCGGTCAACGCTGCGGTCGTGCCGTGCGGGAGCCAGCAGCCTGCGCAGATCAGTCACTACCCCCCACCTGTCAGTAGCACGCCGGTGTACGCAGTCGTATCACCGCCGGGTGTTGGCATTTCGGGCTGATCAGCTGATGGCTGTTCCCCTGTGCCCGCCTGAAAAAACCTACTGAATTTCAGCTGTTGCTGAGTTGGCTTTTTGCCTGATCACAGGTGGTATCCATGTCTGTTCTTTCGAAACAATCCGTGGCCGCGGCGGCCTCGACGAGCCTGTTTGTCTTGCTGTGGAGCAGCGGGGCGATTTTCTCCAAATGGGGCCTGGCCCACGCTTCACCCTTTGCGTTTCTGCTGATCCGTTTCGCCATCGCCCTGGCGGGGTTGGTGATACTGGTACCGATCCTCAAGCTGAAGTTGCCGCGTCCCGGCAAGCCGATGCTTTACGCGGCGGCTACCGGGCTGGTGCTGTTGGGGGCCTACCAGATTTTCTATCTGCTGGCCCTGGACCTCAAAGTCACGCCCGGCATGATGGCAACCATCATGGGCGTGCAGCCGATCCTGACCGTGGTGTTGATGGAGCGCCGGCGCTCCTGGAGCCGGATGTTCGGCCTCGGGCTGGGAATGGCGGGGTTGATCATGGTGGTGTACCAGGGCATCGGGATGTCCGGCATGTCCCTGGCAGGCATGCTTTTTGGCCTGTTGGCCCTGGCCAGCATGACCTTTGGTTCGATCATGCAGAAGCGCATCACCGATAACCCGTTGGGCACGCTGCCTGTGCAATACCTGGCCGGCTTGCTGTTGTGCTCGGTGTTTGTGCCGTTCCAGCCGTTCCACTTTGAACACAACACCGGCTTTTTCGTGCCGGTGCTGTGGATGGGGCTGGTGGTGTCGTTGCTGGCGACGCTGTTGCTGTACCGGCTGATTGCCCGGGGCAATCTGGTGAATGTCACCAGCTTGTTCTACCTGGTGCCCGCGGTGACGGCGGTGATGGACTACCTGATCTTCGGCAACAAGCTGGCAATGTTGAGCTTGCTGGGGATGGGCTTGATCATCGTCGGATTGGCTTTCGTGTTCCGTAAGGGCTGATAAACCCAATGCTGTAGGAGCCAAAAAGCTCCTACAGCTTGCGGGCCAATCTCCCCGGCCGAAGCACCAGCCACAACGCCCCCGCAATCAATAACCCGCCATACAGATGCGCCATGGACAACGGCTCATCCAGCAGCAACGCGCCCCACAACACCCCGAATGGCGGAATCATGAAGGTCACGGTCATCGACTTCACCGGGCCGATGGACGTCAGCAAGCGGAAGTACAGGATGTAGGCAAACGCCGTGCATACCAGCCCCAACCCCAGCAGCGACAACCATACAGGCCAGCCACCCCAGCTGACCGGTGGATGGCTGATGGCACTCCAGGCAAACAGCGGCAGCAGGAACAGCGTGGCCCCGAGCATGCTGCCCAGGGCCGCCAGGCGACTGTCCAGCCCGCCCTGTTGATCGAGCCAGCGGCGTGCCAAAAAGCCGGCAAAGCCATAGCAGGTGGTCGCCAACAGGCATGCCAGCGCACCCATCAACAATTCCATGTCGAAGGCCACCGGCCCGGCGCGGGTCAGGATGCCAACGCCGAACAGGCCCAGGCATACCCCGGCGATTTTCGACGGCGTGAGGCGCTCACTGAAGAACAACCCGCCAATCAGCACGCCCATCAGTGGCGTCGTGGCATTGAAGATCGCCGAGTAACCGGCCGGCAGCACTTGGGCCGCCACTGAATACATGGTCGCGGGAATGCCCGAGTTGATCACCCCGAGCAACAGGACCGTCTTGAACTTGCCCTGGAAATCCCAACTCACCCGCATCATGGCGAGGATCACCAGCAGGCCGGTGGCAGCAATCGACACCCGGAAAAACGCGGTAGGAAGGGTGCCGATTTCCGGCGCGATAATTCGCATGAACAAAAAACTCGCGCCCCAGATAGCGGCCAGCACCAACAGGTGCAGGGTGTCGACAGGTCTCACGGAGGAACTCCAGTTTGATAAGGGCGGAAGTGTTGCCCACCGACCTGTCTGACACAATCGCTAATACATGTTTTACAGCACGAAACGCGTCACCAAGCCATTGAGGTCCACCGCCAGCCGCGACAGTTCCTGGCTGGCCGCCGAGGTCTGGGTGGCACCGGCGGCGGTTTGCGTCGACAGGTCCCGGATGTTCACCAGGCTGCGGTCCACCTCACGAGCCACCAACGCTTGCTGCTCGGCGGCGCTGGCGATCACCAGGTTGCGCTGGCTGATCTGCGAGATCGCCGCCGTGATTTTCTCCAGTGCACTGCCGGCGCTGTTGGCTCGCTGCAAGGTCTGGCCAGCGTGTTCGGCGCTGCTGTTCAGGGCGCCGACGGTGTCCTGGGTGCCTTGCTGGATACCGTTGATCATCTGCTCGATTTCTTCGGTGGAGTCCTGGGTGCGTTGTGCCAGGGAGCGCACTTCGTCAGCCACCACGGCAAAACCACGACCGGCCTCGCCCGCGCGGGCCGCCTCAATCGCCGCGTTGAGTGCCAGCAGGTTGGTCTGCCCGGCAATCCCGCGAATCACTTCAAGCACCTTGCTGATGTCCTGGGCCTGCGCCGCCAGGCCCTCGGCCTTGGTCGAGGCACCGAGGACTTCGTCCACCAGGTTCTGGATCGAGCTGATGGTTTCGCTGATCTGGTAGTGACCGTGCTTGCTGTCTTCGTCGGAGGCCTTGGAGGCTTCGGCGCTGGAAACCGCATTGCCCGCCACTTCATCGACTGCCGCGCTCATCTGCGTCACGGCGGTGGCAGCCTGTTCGATCTCGTCGTTCTGCGCTTGCAGGCCGCGGGTGCTCTGCTCCATTACCGAACTCATCTCCTCCGCCGCCGAGGCCAACTGCTGCGACGATTCGCTGATGCCACGGATGGTTTCCTGCAGGTTGGCCTGCATGGTGGCCAGCGCGGTGAGCAGTTGCGCCGGCTCATCCTTGCCCTCCACGACGATCGGCCGGCTCAGATCGCCGGAGGCGATGGTGCGGGCCACTGTCAGTGCCTGGCCAATGGGCGCGGTGATGCTGCGGGTCAGCAGCCAGGCCAGCAACAAGGTGGCCAGCAGGGCGGTGATGATGATCAGGCCTACGATCCATTGGGCGCTGTAGTACATCTGCGCCGCTGACTCTGCGGCTTCCTGGACGCCTTTCTGGTTGAAGGTGATCAGGTCTTCCAGGCTCTTGTTGAGCACCAGGCCCTGGGGCGCGAGGCGGCTGTTGAGCAGGTCCATGGCCTGCTGCTGTTGATCCTGGTCCACCAGCTGAATCATCTGGCCCATGATGCTCATGTACGTCGATACGGTACTTTTCAGCTGGTTGAGCATCTCGGCGTCCTGCTCGTTGACCACCAGTGTTTCGTATTGCTTGAAGCTTTCCTGCAGGTCTGCCTGTTCCTTGCTGATCAGGCTCTTGCTGTTGTCGCGCACCCTGGATTCGTCGGTGGTCAACAGGCGCAGTGCTTCCAGGCGGATGCTGGCGATAAAGGCCGCGCTGTCGTGGACCGTCTCGATGCTCGGCATCCAGGAATCCTCAATCACGGTGGCGCTTTCCCGCAGCTTGGCCATTTGCCCCAAGCCAAACAGACCCACCACTACCAGCAAGCCGGCCAGTACCGCAAAACTCAGACTGGCGCGCAGGCCGATCCCCATATTCCTCAATGACATCTCAATGCTCCTTTGGCGGTTAGAACCTGATCCCGGATCGGTCTTCTGACCTTGTTAGGTGGGAGAGGGCGCGCTATATAGCAAAGTGCCACTAGCTAGGGTAGTCAGGGTTTCCCTTACGTTGGATCCAATGGTCGAGAAGCCACCAGTACCGGAGCAGTAGAGCAAAGACTCTTATTTACCCCGGCTCGCACAGGCAGGCCACGTCACACAAGGCCTGTAGATGAAACGTTTAATGCGGGGAGGGTGACGCGCGGGTTTTTTGTTGACCGGTTAGTCGAATTAAATAAAGAGTAAATAAATGTACGAAATGAACAATCTTGTACAAGTCTGAATGAAAAATGATCCTTCTCCTGTTCCCGCACACTGGCTAAGCTCAGCTCACTCCAAATGCCCGCAGAGGTTTCCCGAATGCCGCAGCCAACGCCCGCCCTCGACATTGCGCAGATGATCCTCGACGGCTTCGACGACTACCGCGAGCACTTCCGCCAGATCACCGACGGCGCCCGGGAGCGCTTTGAAAAGGCGCAGTGGCAGCAAGGGCAGGCGGCATCGGCTGCGCGCATCAATCTTTACGAAGAGAAGGTCAGCGAAGTCACGGCGCGGCTGCGGGCGGCTTTCGATGAAGCCGTGTTGCTCGACATTGCCGACTGGCCGCTGGTGAAAAGTGCCTACATCAGCCTGATCGACCTGCGGTTTGACGATGAGCTGTCCGAGACCTGGTACAACTCGACGTTTTGCGGGCTGTTCAGCCATGACCTGATCAGCGACGGCTGCATGTTCATCCATACCACCCGGCCCAGCCTGCGCCGCGCCCGGGCGGCGCAAACCCGCACCTACAAGCCGGGCGGCAAGCTGGCGGGCATGCTGGAGCAGATTTTCGCCGACTACAGTTTCAGCGAACCCTACGCCGACTTGCCCGCCGACCTGCGCCGCCTGGAGGCGCAATTGCGCGAAAACCTGCCGGACTGGGTGTGCAAGGACCCGGACCTCAACGTCGAACTGTTTTCCTCGGTGCTGTACCGCAACAAAGGCGCGTACCTCGTCGGACGCATCTACACCCGCGACGAACAGTGGCCGCTGGTGATCCCGCTGCTGCATCGGGAAGGGCGCGGCATCCAGATCGACGCGCTGATCACCGACGAGGCCGATGTGTCGATCATCTTCTCGTTCACCCGCTCCTATTTCATGGTGGACGTGCCGGTGCCGGCGGAGTTTATCGGCTTCCTCAAGCGCATCCTGCCGGGCAAGCACATCGCCGAGTTGTACACCTCCATCGGCTTCTACAAACACGGCAAATCCGAATTCTACCGGGCGCTGATCAACCACCTTGCCACCACCGATGACCAGTTCATCATGGCGCCGGGCGTGCGCGGCATGGTCATGAGCGTGTTTACCCTGCCGGGCTTCAACACCGTGTTCAAGATCATCAAGGACCGGTTTTCACCGTCGAAAAACGTCAACCGCGCCACCGTGATCGAGAAGTATCGGTTGGTGAAAAGTGTCGACCGGGTAGGGCGCATGGCCGACACCCAGGAGTTCGCCGACTTCCGTTTTCCGTTGAGCAAATTCGAGCCTGAATGCCTGGCCGAACTGCTGGAAGTCGCCGCCGGTACCGTCGAAGTCGAAGGCGATACGGTACTGATCCGCCACTGCTGGACCGAGCGGCGCATGACCCCGCTCAACCTCTACCTGGAAAACGCCAACGAAGCCCAGGTGCGCGAAGCCCTGGAAGACTACGGCCTGGCGATCAAGCAACTGGCGGCGGCGAATATTTTCCCGGGCGACATGCTGCTGAAGAATTTTGGCGTCACCCGCCACGGTCGCGTGGTGTTCTACGACTATGACGAAATCTGTTTCCTGACCGAGGCCAACTTCCGCCACATCCCCGCGCCGCGTACCCCGGAAGATGAAATGGCCTCCGAGCCCTGGTATTCCATCGGTCCGCTGGACGTGTTCCCCGAGGAGTTCCCGCCATTCCTGTTTGCTGATTCCGGCCAGCGCCGCCTGTTCGACGAACTGCACGGCGAGTTGTACAACGCCGACTACTGGAAAGGCCTGCAAGAGGCGATTCGCGCCGGCAAGGTAATCGATGTGTTTCCTTACCGGCGCAAGGGCCTGGACAATGAATGAGGGGAGCGCGCGGCGGCGCTTTTCTGCGACAATCCGCCCCCTGCCTACATAGACGACCTTTGCGTACCTGATGACTGACCAAGCGCCCGCTATCGACCAACTGCTGAAAAACCTCGATCACGCCATGCTCGCCGACCGCCACCGCCTGCGGCGGCAGCTGCTTGAGCTGCGCAAGAAACCCGATGAGGAAAAACTTGCGCAGTGGGTGACGCGGATGCAGGCTTCCTGCGCCCAGGTGACGGCGCGGCGCGCCAGCCTGCCGGTGATTCGCTATGACGACAGCCTGCCGATCGCCGCCAAGCGTGACGAGATCAAGGAAGCGTTGCTCAAGCATCAGGTGCTGATCATTGCCGGTGAGACCGGTTCGGGTAAAACCACCCAGTTGCCGAAAATCTGCCTGGAAATCGGCCGCGGCCAATACGGCCTGATCGGCCACACCCAGCCGCGGCGGATTGCGGCGCGCAGCGTGGCGAGCCGGGTCGCGGAAGAGTTGGCAACGCCGCTGGGTTCCCTGGTGGGTTATCAGGTGCGGTTTGAAGACCAGAGTGATTCCAACACCCTGATCAAGCTGATGACCGACGGCATCCTGCTGGCCGAAACCCAGAACGACCGCTATCTCGAACGCTACGACACGATCATCGTCGACGAAGCCCACGAACGCAGCCTGAACATCGACTTCCTGCTGGGTTATCTGAAAACCCTGCTGCCGCGTCGCCCGGATCTCAAGGTCATCATCACCTCGGCCACCATCGACCTGGAGCGCTTTTCCAAGCACTTCGACGATGCGCCGATTGTCGAGGTGTCGGGCCGCACTTTCCCGGTGGAAACCTGGTACCGCCCGCTGACCCTGGAGCAGGACGAGGAGGGCAACCGCGTCGAGGACGACCTGACCGTCGACCAGGCGATTCTCGCCACTCTCGATGAGATCGCCGCCTTCGAGCGCAGCGAGCGCAAGAGCCCCGGCGATGTGCTGGTGTTCCTGCCCGGCGAGCGCGAGATTCGCGACGCTGCCGACATGCTGCGCAAGGCCCAGCTCAAGCACACTGAAATCCTGCCGCTGTATGCGCGCCTGTCGCCGGCGGAGCAGCAGCGGATCTTCCAGTCGCACCCGGGCCGGCGTGTGGTGCTGGCGACCAACGTCGCGGAAACCTCGCTGACCGTGCCAGGCATTCGTTATGTGATCGACAGTGGCACCGCGCGCATCAGCCGCTACAGCTACCGGGCCAAGGTGCAGCGACTGCCGATCGAGGCGATTTCCCAGGCCAGTGCCAACCAGCGTAAAGGCCGGTGCGGGCGGGTCGAACCCGGTATCTGCGTGCGCTTGTACAGCGAAGAGGATTTTATCGGGCGCCCGGAATTTACCGACCCCGAGATTCTTCGCACAAACCTCGCGGCCGTAATCCTGCAGATGCTGCACCTGCGCCTGGGCGAGATCACCGATTTCCCGTTTATCGAGCCGCCGGACGGCAAGGCCATCAGCGACGGTTTCAACCTGCTGCAAGAGTTGTCCGCCGTTGACCGCAACAGCCAGCTGACACCGATGGGCCGCCAGTTGGCGCGTCTGCCGGTGGACCCACGCATGGGCCGCATGTTGCTGGAGGCGGCCAAGCTTGGCAGCCTGCAGGAAGTGCTGATCGTCGCCAGCGCCATGTCGATCCAGGACCCGCGCGAGCGTCCGCCGGAGCGCCAGCAAGCCGCCGACCAGGCTCACGCACAATGGAAGGACGCGGATTCGGACTTCGCCGGGTTGGTGAACCTGTGGCGGGGTTTTGAAGAGCAGCGCCAGGAATTGACCGCCAGCCCGCTGCGCAATTGGTGCCGCAAGAATTTCCTGAACTACCTGCGCCTGCGGGAATGGCGTGACTCCCACCGCCAGTTGAGCCTGATCTGTCGCGACATGCAGTTGACCGTCAATAAAGAACCGGCGGACTTCCCGAAACTGCACAAGGCGGTGCTGTCCGGCCTGCTCAGCCAGATTGGCCAGAAGACCGAAGAGGGCGATTACCTCGGCGCGCGTCAGCGGCGTTTCTGGATTCACCCGTCGTCGGGTATTGGCAAGAAGCGTCCGCAATGGCTGATGACCGCCGAGCTGGTGGAAACCACCAAGCTGTACGCGCGGATGGTGGCCAAGATCGACGCCGACTGGATCGAGCCGTTGGCCGGGCACCTGATCAAGAAAAACCACTTCGAACCCCATTGGGAAAAGAAGCGCGGCCAGGTGGTGGCGTTTGAGCAGATCACCCTGTTCGGGTTGATCATCGTCGGGCGCCGGCCGGTGCATTACGGGCCGATTGATCCGGTGACGTCCCGCGAGCTGTTTATCCGCGAAGGCCTGGTGCGCGGCGAGATCCAGTCCCGGGCCCGCTGCCTGACGGCCAACCAGCAATTGCTGGAGCAGCTCGACGAACTGGAAGCCAAGGCCCGCCGGCGCGATATCCTGGCGGACGAGGAAACGCTGTACGCCTTCTACGATGCGCGCCTGCCCGCCGAGATCCACCAGACTGCGACCTTCGACAGTTGGTACAAGGTCAACAGCCAGAAAGACCCGCAGCTGTTGATCATGCGCGAAGAAGACGTGCTGGCCCGCGAGGCCAGTGAAGTCACCGCCGCCCATTACCCCGACACCTTGCACCTGGGCGACCTGGCCCTGGCCTTGAGTTATCACTTCGAACCCAACCATCCACGGGACGGTGTGACCCTGCGCGTGCCGGCGCCGCTGTTGCCGGCCTTGCCACCCGAGCGCCTGGAATGGCTGGTGCCGGGTGTGATCGAGGCCAAGTGCATTGCCCTGGTGCGCAACTTGCCCAAGGCCCTGCGCAAGAACTTCGTGCCGGTGCCGGATTTCGTCAAGGCGGCGTTGCAACGTATCGAGTTCGGCCAAGGCTCGTTGCCTCAGGCCTTGGGGCGTGAGCTGCTGCGCATGACCGGGGCACGGGTCAGCGATGAAGCCTGGGCCGAGGCTGCGCAGCAGGTGGAGAGCCACCTGAAGATGAACCTGGAAGTGGTCGACGGCCAGGGCAAGTTCCTCGGTGAAGGCCGCGACCTGGCCGAGTTGACCGCGCGTTTCGCCGAGGCCAGCCAAGCTGCGTTGGCGGTGCCGCAGACTGCGAAGAGCCAGCAGCCGGTGGAGGCCAAGGTGTTCGCGGCGGTGGCCGAGAAAACCCAGCAAAACATAGCCGGGCTTTCGATGACGGTGTATCCGGCCTTGGTCGAAGAAAACGGCACGGTCAAGGAAGGGCGTTTCTCTACCGCGGCCGAGGCTGAGTTCCAGCACCGTCGAGCCTTGCAGCGCCTGCTGCTGCAACAACTGGCCGAGCCGGCAAAGTTCCTGCGGGGCAAATTGCCGGGCCTGACCGAGTTGGGGTTGATGTACCGCGAGCTGGGGCGTATCGAAGCCCTGGTGGAAGACATTCTGTTGGCCAGCCTCGACAGTTGCGTGCTGGAAGGCGAAGCCAGCCTGCCGCGGGACGGCGCCGGCCTGGCCGCCCTGGCCGAGCGCAAGCGTGGCAGTTGGACCGAGCACGCCGAGCGCCAGGCGCGCCTGACCCTCGAAATTTTGAAACTGTGGCATGGCCTGCAAAAACGCTTCAAGGGCAAGATTGACCTGGCCCAGGCGGTGGCGCTGAATGATATCAAGCAGCAACTGAGCAATCTGGTGTATCCCGGTTTCGTACGGGAAACCCCGGCGCAATGGTTCAAGGAACTGCCGCGCTTCCTCAAGGCCATCGAGCTGCGCCTGGAGAAATTGCCAAGCCAGGTGCAGAAGGACCGGGTCTGGAGTACCGAGTTGGGCGGCTTGTGGAGCCAGTATCAGAACCGCCTGAACAAACACGCCCAGGAAGGCAAGCGCGACCCTCAGCTGGAGCTGTATCGCTGGTGGCTGGAGGAATACCGGGTTTCGCTGTTTGCCCAGCAGTTGGGCACCAAGGTACCGATTTCCGACAAGCGCCTGAGCAAGCAATGGAGCCTGGTCGAAGCGTGACCGACGTGCGGCAAGCAACGGTGGCGAGCGAGCTTGCTCGCGCTGGGCTGCGAAGCAGCCCCATAAGGTCTCTCTGAAACACCCGGGTCACTTTATTGGGGCCGCTTCGCGATCCAGCGCGAGCAAGCTCGCTCGCCACAGGGAAGGTGTTTGCGCGGGATAGGCGCCAAGTGTCCGATGTTGTGGCAAACTTCGCGGTTATAAATGCCGGGATCGTCGAGTTGGGCTGGTGCAGCCGTGGCGCGATGGAATAAAGCGTTTCCAGTTTGAAGGCCGCTGGGCGGCATAAAACTACTTACGGTTTGGTACGACGGTACCAATACCCTTCTGCCTGAACAGATTTAGAGGAACGACCGTGCATAACGTCGTCATCAGCGGCACAGGCCTGTACACCCCGGCCAACAGCATCTCCAACGAAGAGCTGGTGCAGTCTTTCAATGCTTACGTGCAACAGTTCAACCTGGATAACGCCGCCGCCATTGAACGCGGTGACGTGGAGGCCCTGACCGAATCCAGCGCCGCCTTTATCGAGAAGGCCTCGGGCATCAAGAGCCGCTTTGTTATGGACAAGGCCGGCATTCTCGACCCGCAACGCATGGCGCCACGCCTGCCAGAGCGCTCCAACGACGAATGGTCGATCCTCTGCCAGATGGCCGTCAGTGCTGCCGAGCAAGCCTTGCAGCGCGCCGGCAAGACCGCCGCCGATATCGACGGTGTGATCGTCGCCTGTTCCAACCTGCAGCGGGCGTACCCGGCGATTGCCATCGAAGTCCAGGAAGCGCTGGGTATCCAGGGTTTTGGCTTTGACATGAACGTGGCGTGTTCCTCGGCGACCTTCGGTATCCAGAACGCCGCCAACAGCATCCAGCTGGGCCAGGCGCGGGCGATCCTGATGGTCAACCCGGAGATCTGCACCGGCCACCTGAATTTCCGCGACCGCGACAGCCATTTCATCTTTGGCGATGCGGCCACCGCCGTGATCCTGGAGCGGGCCGACCTGGCCACTTCCGAGCATCAGTTCGACGTGGTGAGCACCAAGTTGCTGACCAAGTTCTCCAACAACATCCGCAATAACTTCGGCTTCCTCAACCGCGCGGCGGAAGAGGGGATTGGTGCCCCGGACAAGCTGTTCGTGCAGGAAGGCCGCAAGGTCTTCCGTGATGTCTGCCCGATGGTCGCCGAGTTGATCGGCAAGCACCTGTCGGAAAACCAGCTGAATGTTGGCGATGTGAAGCGTTTCTGGCTGCACCAGGCCAACCTCAGCATGAATCATCTGATCGTGAAGAAACTGCTGGGCCGCGAGGCTTCTGTGGAAGAGGCGCCGGTGATCCTCGATACTTACGCCAACACCAGTTCGGCGGGTTCGGTGATTGCGTTCCACACCTACCAGGACGACTTGCCCAAGGGCGCTGTGGCTGTGCTTAGCTCGTTTGGCGCAGGGTATTCGATTGGTAGCGTGATCCTGCGCAAACGCTGATCATGTTTTGAAATCGAGGTCTTGAATGGCAGCAGCGGACGACGCGCACCTGCTTGAACGATTGCTCAAGGGTGAGCAGCGGGCCTACAAGGAGCTGGTCACCACTTACCAGAGCGCTATGCGCGCGGTGGCCTATGCCATTGTTGGCCAGCGCCATGCCGACGAGGTGGTGCAGGACGCCTGGCTGTCGGTGGTGCGTAACCTGGCGAAGTTCGAGGGGCGTTCCAGCCTCAAGACCTGGCTGCTGACCATTACTGCCAACTCGGCAAAGGGCCGCTACAAGCAGAACCGCCGGGAAGTACTGCTCGATGACTTGCCGGCGCCCCATGGCACCATCGGTGATGATCGCTTTGTGCCCGACGATGGCCACTGGGCCGTCGCGCCGTTTGCCTGGCATCAGGACACTCCCGAAGCGCTGCTTACCGAAGACGAACTGCGTAATTGCCTGGAGCACACGCTGGCCAGTCTTTCCGAGCTGCAAAGCAGCGTACTGCTGCTGCGTGAGCGCCAGGGGCTGGAGTTGGAGGAGATTTGTAATCTTCTGACGCTATCGCTCTCCAATGTTCGTGTGCTGTTGCATCGAGCACGGCTTAAAGTCTTCGCCACGGTGGAGCATTTTGAGGAAACCGGCGAATGTTGACCTGTAAGGAACAAGTGGCACGTTCCAGTGACTATCTCGATGGGCAACTGACCTTTCGCGAGCGCCTGCTGGTGCGCCATCACCTGATGTTCTGCCCCAACTGCCGGCGCTTTATCCGGCAGATGCGCTTGATGCAGGCGACGCTGAAGATCCTGCCCGAGCCGCCTATCGCCGATGTTGATGCGTTGGCCGAACGCCTGGCCGCCGAGCGCTCCCGCGACCAATAATATCCATCACTTTTCACACTTAAACGAAGCCCGCATCGATAAAAGATGCGGGCTTTTTTTTGCTCAAAAAACAACCAAGATGAAAAATATTTCATTTTTCTCGGGTGTTTTTACATTTTGTATCATCTGACATTTTCACCAGTTTCCGGGGCTGGAGCCTTGATTTCCGTAGGCTCTGGCTTATTTCGAATGGCTATTAAAAAGTTCCCGAGTAACAAAATCTTTATGTTCCGGCAACCCAGCTGAAATATCCCCTCGCCAAGATCGCCCCCCAACACCAGCGGCTCTAAACCGCGTGTTTTACCAATGCACAAGACCATCAATTAGGGGAATTCTTCGATGATCCGTAAGCACTTCGCCGGTTTCGCGGCCAGCGCCTTGGCCCTGGCCGTTACCGCCCAGGCTTTCGCCGGTACTGTCACTACTGATGGTGCCGATATCGTTGTCAAAACCAAGGGCGGCCTTGAGGTTGCAACCACCGACCAGAATTTCAGCTTCAAGCTGGGTGGTCGTTTGCAGGCCGATTACGGCACGTTTGATGGCTTTTACACCAAGAATGGCAACTCGGCTGACGCGGCCTATTTCCGCCGCGCCTACATCGAGTTTGGCGGCACCGTCTACAAGGACTGGAAATACCAGGTCAACTACGACCTGTCCCACAACTCCGGCAACGCAGACGATGGCTACTTCGATGAAGCGTCCATGTCCTACACCGGCTTCAAGCCTGTCGTGATTCGCGCCGGTCGCTTCGACGAAGACTTCGGCCTGGAAAAAGCCACCAGCTCCAAGTGGGTCACCGGCGTTGACCGCAACGCAGCGTATGAAGTGGCGGACTGGATCCACTCCCACGCCAACGGCATGGGCATCCAGGCCAGCTCGGTGGTCGGCGACATGGCTTACCTGTCGGCCAGCGTTTCTTCCAAGGACATCAACGACAAGAACGGCAAAGGCGTGAAGCAATTCAACGCCCGTGCGGTGTTTGCGCCGATGCATGACACCGGCAACGTGCTGCACCTGGGCCTGGATTACGCGGTACGTGACCTGAAGGACACGGCCTTCGACTCGCGTATTCGTCCGCGTCTTGGGGTTCGCGGCGTTTCCACCAACGGCGGCAACGATGCGGGCGCCAACGGCAACCGTGCGACCTTCGGCGGCGGTGTGGGTCTGGATTCCGGCAGCCTGACGGCGAACGACGCCTACGACACCGACACCGTGTTCGGCGGCGAATTTGCATTCGCCCGTGGTCCGTTGTCCCTGCAGGGCGAATACCTGAACCGCAAGATGAAGGCAGACAGCAGTGCCTATCAGGACGTGAAAGCCAGCGGCTTCTACGGCCAGGTGGCCTACACCCTGACCGGAGAGTCCCGCGTCTACAAACTCGACGGTGCCAAGTTCGACACCATCAAGCCCGAGAACAAGCAGTACGGCGCGTGGGAAGTGTTCTACCGTTACGACAACATCACCGTTGATGACAAAAACGTAGTGCGCAACACCGCCACCCGTGAAGTGGGAGATGCCAAGGCCAACCTGAACATCATCGGGGTGAACTGGTACGCCAACGAGGCGGTGAAAGTCTCTGCCAACTACATCAAGGCCAAGACCGACAAAGTGGTTAACGCCGCCGGCGACGACAGCGGCGACGCCATCGTGGCCCGCGTGCAATACGTGTTCTAGGCAACCTGTAATACCGCTCCAAAGCGCTCTTTCTTCATCCGTCAAAGCGCTCCTCATTTGGTTTGCCCCGCCGTTTGGCGGGGCTTTTTTTTGCGCCGTGTCCTGTAGGCGCGAGCTTGCTCGCGAAGAACCCGAGATCACCGCGTTCTGTCAGAATGGTCGCGTTGTCGTTAACGATCATCGCGAGCAAGCTCGCTCCTACACAAAGCCGTGACCGTCGGGGAATGGGATGCCGTTACAACGTTTGAATAACCTGTCCGAGATTGCGCCCGATGAATGGAACGCGTTGGTCCCCGTCGATCAGCCGTTTCTGCGCCATGCGTTCCTCAGTGCCCTGGAAGACAGCGCCAGCATCGGCCCGCACTCCGGCTGGCAGCCCGAGCATTTGCTGCATTATGAAGGTGGACGGCTGATTGCCGCGTTGCCCAGCTATCGCAAATGGCATTCCTATGGCGAGTACGTGTTCGACCACGGTTGGGCCGATGCTTGCGAGCGGGCGGGCATCGACTACTACCCGAAATTGCTGACGGCCGTGCCCTTCAGCCCGGTCAGCGGCCCGCGCCTGTTGGCCGCCAGCGCCGAGGACGGTTTCGAATTGCTTAAAAGCCTGCCCGGTTACCTGGAAATCGAAGGCCTTTCCAGCGCCCATATCAACTTTACCGACGCCCTCGCAGACACCGCACTGGCCCGGCAGCCGGGTTGGCTGCAACGCCTGGGCTGCCAGTTTCATTGGCAAAACCGCGGCTACCGCGACTTCCAGGACTTTCTCGACGCGCTGAGTTCGCGCAAGCGCAAACAGATGCGCAAGGAGCGCGAGCAAGTGGCGGGGCAGGGCATCGATTTCGAGTGGCTGCAAGGTCATGAGTTGAGCGAGGCGCAGTGGGATTTTGTCTACGCCTGTTACGCCAATACCTACGCCATACGCCGACAATCGCCGTACCTGACCCGGGCGTTTTTCAGTCTGCTGGCCGAGCGCATGCCCGAGGCGATTCGCGTGGTGCTGGCCAAGCAAGGCTCACGGCCGGTGGCCATGGCCTTCAGCCTGATCGGCGGCAACAGTTTTTATGGGCGTTACTGGGGCTGCCTGGCCGAGTTCGACCGGCTGCATTTCGAGACTTGCTTCTACCAAGGCATGGATTACGCGATTGCCCATGGCCTGCAGCGTTTCGACGCCGGCGCCCAGGGCGAGCACAAGTTGATTCGCGGGTTTGAGCCGGTGATCACGCACTCCTGGCATTACCTGCGACACCCGGGATTGAAGACCGCCGTGGCGGATTTCCTGGAGCGCGAAAGCGTGGGGATCCTGGCATATGCCGAGGAGGCGAGGGCAGCCCTGCCTTATCGGCAGGGCTGAACCACTGATCGGTTGACAGGTGCCGAGGGCGGGAGCACTTCGCTACAGTGTATGTACAAAAGTAAATACAGGATGCAGCATGCGTTTTGAGTGGGATGAATCCAAAAAACCAAATAAACATCCGCAAGCACGGCATAGACTTCAACGACGTATCGGATATTTTTCAACATCCAATATTGTCACAACGTGATCCTCGAACGGATTATGACGAAGAACGCTGGGTCAGCATTGGCTGGATAAAATTACTGGTAGGTGTAGTTGTATACACCGAGAGGCGGGGTGACGTAATTCGCATTATTTCCGCCCGAAAAGCAACCAAACAGGAGGCCAAATACTATGTCGAAAGCATCGAAAACTGACTGGGAGCGCCTGGCTAAGATGGACGATCGGGAGATCGATACCAGCGACATCCCCGAATTGGGAGAAGACTTCTTCCGTCGTGCCGAATTGCGTGTGCCGGTCAAGCAGGCAGTTACTATCCGTCTGGATGCTGACGTTCTTGAGTGGTTCAAGGGGCAAGGGACTGGCTATCAGACGCGCATCAATCAGTTGCTGCGCCAGTATATGCAGGCACATCAAGGCTGATAGAGCACTGGCGAGGGCAGCCCTGCCTTATCGGCAGGGCTGAACCTGTCTGGCTCAGGCGGTTTTTTCCGCGCCCAGCCATCGATAGGTAATGCCGCCGACCACTGCACCGAGGATCGGCGCCAGCCAGAACATCCACAACTGCTGGAGCGCCCAACCGCCGACAATCAGCGCCGGGCCGGTGCTGCGGGCCGGGTTGACCGAGGTGTTGGTGACCGGGATCGAGATCAGGTGGATCAGCGTCAGCGCCAGGCCAATGGCAATGGGCGCGAAGCCCGTCGGCACACGGCGGTCGGTGGCGCCGAGGATGATCAGCACGAACATCGCCGTCATCACCAGCTCGCACACAAACCCCGCTGCCATCGAATAACCACCAGGTGAGTGCTCGCCGTAGCCGTTGCTGGCCAGGCCCGAAGCCAGTTCGAACCCCGGCTTGCCGCTGGCTATGAAGTACAACAATGCAGCGGCAACGACGCCGCCGATTACCTGGGACACGATGTACGCCGGTAACTCCCTGGCCGGAAATCTTCCGCCCACTACCAGCCCCACCGACACTGCGGGGTTCAGGTGACAACCGCTGATGTGCCCGATGGCAAATGCCATGGTCAGCACCGTGAGCCCGAACGCCAGGGCCACACCGAGCACACCGATCCCGACCGGGGACGATGCGGCCAGTACCGCACTGCCGCAGCCACCCAACACCAGCCAAAACGTACCCAGTCCTTCCGTAACGGAACGTTTGAACAGTGACATGAACACATCCTTAATAGATTGCTCTATCTGATTAACGGGTCTGTGATGCATCCCTGCTGCCTTAAATCAGGGCCCTCCTGGGGCCTGATTGGAGTACAGCAGGATTGTGTCGCAAGACCAGCGGGATAAAGAAAACTGTCAGAATTGTTCGGAATTGAGGTTGCAGTTAACCAACGGAATCAGTCTATTCCGACGAAGCCACCGGTCTGGTGTTGCCACAATCGCGCATACAAACCGCCGTGTGCGAGCAATTCGGCATGGCTGCCGGTCTCGGCGATCTGGCCTTTTTCCAGCACCACCAGCCTGTCCATTCTGGCAATGGTGGACAGCCGGTGGGCGATGGCGATCACTGTCTTGCCCTGCATCAGGGTTTCCAGGCTTTCCTGGATCGCCGCTTCGACTTCCGAATCCAGCGCCGAGGTGGCTTCGTCCATGATCAGGATTGGCGCATCCTTGAGCAGCACTCGCGCGATGGCGATGCGCTGACGTTGCCCGCCGGAGAGTTTCACCCCGCGTTCACCGACGTGGGCGTCGAGGCCGGTGCGGCCCTCGGCGTCCGACAGCAATGGGATGAACTCGTCGGCGCGGGCCTTGTGCACGGCGGCCCAAAGCTCTTCGTCGGTGGCGTCCGGCTTGCCATACAGCAAGTTGTCGCGGATCGAGCGGTGCAGCAGCGAGGTGTCCTGGGTGATCATGCCGATCTGTTCGCGCAGGGTTTCCTGGGCGACGTCGGCGATGTTCTGGCCGTCGATCAGGATACGGCCGCCTTGCAGGTCGTACAGGCGCAACAGCAGGTTGACCAGGGTGGATTTGCCCGCGCCGGACGGACCGATCAGGCCGATCTTTTCACCCGGTTCAATCGCCAGGTTCAAGCCGCTGATGATCCCGCTCTTCTTGCCGTAGTGGAAATCCACCTGATCGAACCGCACCTCGCCATGGGGCACTTCCAGGCGCGGGGCATTTTCCCGGTCGGTCACTGCCAGCGGCTGGGCGATGGTTTTCAGGCCGTCTTGGACCATGCCGATGTTTTCGAAAATGCCGTTGACCACCCACATGATCCAGCCGGACATGTTGACGATACGAATCACCAGGCCGGTGGCCAGGGCGATGGCGCCCACCGAAATCAGGGATTGGGTCCACAGCCACAGGGCAAGGCCGGTGGTGGTGACAATCAGCAGGCCGTTCATGGTGGTAATCACGATGTCCATGCTGGTCACGACGCGGCTGGCCAACTGGGTTTTCTCGGTCTGCTCGACAATGGCTTCCCTGGCGTAGTTCTGCTCGAAATTCGTATGAGCGAACAGCTTCAAGGTGGTGATGTTGGTGTAGCCGTCGACGATCCGCCCCATCAGTTTTGAGCGTGCCTCGGAGGAGATGACCGAGCGCTCCTTGACGCGTGGCACGAAGTACCGCAGGGCCAGGCTGTAGGCGACGATCCAGGTGATCAGCGGGATCATCAGGCGCCAGTCGGCTTCGGCGAACAGCACCAGGGCGCTGATGGCGTAGATCGCCACGTGCCAGATCGCGTCCACGGCGGCCACTGCGGAGTCGCGCAGGGAGTTGCCGGTTTGCATGATGCGCTGGGCAATGCGCCCGGCGAAATCGTTCTGGAAGAAGTTCAGGCTCTGTTTGAGCACATAGCTGTGGTTTTGCCAGCGGATCAGGCTGGTCATGCCGGGGCTGATGGTCTGGTGCACCAGCAGGTCATGCAGGGCGCCGAAGATCGGGCGCAACAGCAGGGCGACCACGGCCATCCAGATCAGCTCGGTGGCGTGGATCTGGAAGAAGTTGGCGGGCGGCGTGCCCTGGGCCAGGTCGATGATGCGGCTCAGGTAGCTGAACAGCGCCACTTCGATCAGCGCGCCGATCAGGCCCACCACCAGCAAGGCGGCAAAGCTTGGCCATACCTGGCGCAGGTAATAGACGTAGAAGGGTAGGACTTTGTCTGGAGGGGCCGCGCTGGGAGGTTCGCGGAAGATGTCGATCAGTTGTTCAAAACGACGATAGAGCATTAGGTCTGACGCCCGCGCGGCGGGCTCTCCTGTTCAAATGCGCGCGACGCCTTGCGGGCCCCGCGCGAAACTCCCTGTAGCCTTCAGTCGATGCGCTTGGCCGACTTGATCAGGACAGGATCGATTGGCACGTTCTGCATGCCCTGTTTGGTGGTGGTCTGCGAGTTGACGATGATGTCGACCACGTCCATGCCCTTGACCACTTTGGCGAACACCGCGTAACCGGCATCACGGCCCGGGTCGAGGAAGGCATTGTCCGCAACGTTGATGAAGAATTGGCTGGTGGCGGAGTTCGGGTCGTTGGTACGCGCCATCGACAGGGTGCCGCGCACGTTATGCAGGCCGTTGCTGGCTTCGTTCTTGATCGGTGCTTCGGTCGGCTTTTGCGACATTTGCTGGGTAAAACCACCGCCCTGCACCATGAAGCCCGGGATTACCCGGTGAAAAATGGTGTTGGTGTAGAAGCCCTTGTCGACATAGGCCAGGAAGTTCTTGGTACTGATCGGGGCTTTGACCGGGTCCAGTTCGATCTCGATGTCGCCATTGGTGGTGGTGATCAAGACGTGGGGTGCCTTGGCGGGTTCGGCCGCCATCAGGTTGGCAGCGAACAGTACGGAACCGGCAAAGAGGGCGATTTTTTTCAGCATGGGTCAGTGATCCTGGGTTGTGGTTTCGACTGTCTTGAGAAAATCGAGCAGGGTGTTGTTGAAGCGTTCGGGTTGGTCCAGCGGCGTGGCATGGCGGGAATCCTCGATCACCACCAGTCGCGCATCGGGCAGCAGTTTTACATAGATTTCTTTCTGCGCCACGGGGGTGTAGTCGTGGTCGGCGCTGATGACCAGGGTTGGACAGGATATTTTCGAAAGTTGTTCCTGTACGCCCCAGCCAACAATCGCATCGAAGCTGGCGAGGTAGGCACGTTTGTCGTTTTTTGCCCAGCGTTCGGCCATCTTGCGCCGCAGTTCGGCCTGTTCGGGCTTGGGAAACAGCAGGCTGCCCAGGGCCTTGCCGATGGTGTTCAGGCTGAGGACGCGCGCCAGGCTCCAGCGCTTGGCCCACTGCCAATAGTCGCTGGCGCTGCGAACCTTGACCTGGGGCGCACTGTTGACGATGCACAGGCTCTTGAGCATTTGCGGCTCATCCACTGCCAGTTGAAAGGCGATCATGCCGCCCATGGACAGGCCGACCACGTGGGCCGGCGGCAAATGCAGGTGTTCGATCAAGGCCACCAGGTCGGCGGTGAAGCCGGCGATGCTGTAGCGCTCACGGGGTTTGTCGGAGCGGCCGTGACCGCGCACATCCACCACCACCAGGCGATAGTGTTGGGACAGCACGGGCACTTGCAGTTCCCAGTCCAGGCAACTGGAGCCCAGGCCGTGGATCAGGATCAGCGGCGCGCCGTGGCCATATTCCTCGTAATGCAGGGTGCAACCTTCATGTTCGAAATAGGCCACGTGAACTCCTTGTTCAGGCTTGCTGCGGTGCGGCGAATGGCGCGTCCAATGGTGCAGTGTCGAAGGTGCGCAGCAACTCGACGAGAATCTGCGTGGCCGGGCCCAGGGGTTTGTCCTTGTTCGAGTAAAGATAGAAGGTCGGGTTGCGGCTGCCACCCCGTTCCAGGGGCAGTAGCTTGAGCAGGCCTTCCTTGAGTTCGCGTTCGATCAGGTGTCGCGGCAGCCAGGCGAAGCCCAGGCCGCTGCTGACGAAGGTGGCGGCGGTGGGCAGGCTGCCGACGGTCCAGCGCTGCTCGGCGCCGAGCCAGCCGACGTCCCGTGGCTGCTGGCGGCCGGAGTCGCGGATCACCACCTGCATGTGGCTTTCCAGATCCTGGAAGCTCAGTTCGCGGTGCAATTGATGCAGCGGATGTTCGGGGTGGGCCACGGCGACAAATTCGACGTCGCTCATTTCCGTACCGAGGTAACCGGGAATGATGAACCCGCTGATGGCGAGGTCGGCCATGCCGTCCATCAACAGCTCTTCGACGCCGGACAACACCTCTTCGCGCAAACGCACCCGGCAGCCACGGCTTTGCGGCATAAAGGCAGTGAGGGCGCGCACCAGGCGGGCGTTGGGGTAGGCCGCGTCGACCACCAGCCGCACCTCGGCTTCCCAGCCTTGTTCCATATGGTGGGCCAGGTCTTCCAGTTGGCTGGCGTTTTTCACCAGTTGCCGGGAGCGGCGCAGCAGCACTTCACCGGCTTCGGTGAGCACGGCCTTGCGCCCGTCAATGCGCAGCAGCGGCACGCCGAGCTGATCCTGCATGCGGGCCACGGTGTAGCTCACCGAGGATTGCGAGCGGTGCAGCGCTTCGGCCGCCTGGGCGAAGCCGCCATGGTCGACCACGGCTTGCAAGGTGCGCCATTGATCAAGGGTAACGCGGGGCGCTTTCAAGATGAGCTCCTCTTGTCCTAAGCTGGCGGTCCTTATTGGAGACTGCCGAATGAGAAAATTCTGTTGTGTGCTGCTGGCGTTGCTGCCGTTGAGTGCGTTTGCATTCAGTACCGATGTGACGAAAGACATTCAGGGCGTGAAGATCGATTACAGCGCGTCAGACGTCGACAGCAATATCAGTTCGATCCAACTCACCAACTACGGCCCCAATGACGCGGAGTGCAAGGTACGCTTTACCAATGGTCCGGAAGCCCCGCGTACGCGCAAGGTCACGGTCGCGGCAGGGAAAACCACCAACACCACGGCCAATTTCAGCCGTGCCATCATCAAGATGCGTATCCAGCTGACCTGCGCACCGAAATAAGGCAAAAGCGGAGCTTGCGTACAGCAATACTCCGCTTATAAACAAATTTCTAGATGGGTTATAGCAGTTTTTTACGCTTTTTAATCGAACGGACCCTGTCTAACCTTCACTCCATCGCCTTACAGCATTCACCGATGGAGCTTACATAATCATGGCCCGTGTTCTGATCATCGAAAGCAGTGCCCGTCAGCAGGATTCAATCTCCCGCCAGATGACCCAACAATTCATCAGCCAATGGAAAGTCGCCCATCCGGCTGATCAGATCACCGTACGAGACCTCGCCATCAACCCGGTTCCGCACCTGGATGCCAATCTGTTGGGCGGCTGGATGAAACCTGCCGAGCAGCGCAGCACGCTCGAACAGGCTTCCCTGGACCGCTCCAACGAACTGACCGATGAATTGCTGGCCGCCGATGTGTTGGTGATGGCCGCGCCGATGTACAACTTCGCGATTCCCAGCACCCTCAAAGCCTGGCTCGACCATGTGCTGCGTGCCGGTGTGACCTTCAAGTACACCGCCACCGGCCCCCAGGGCCTGCTGACCGACAAGCGTGCCTTTGTGCTGACCGCCCGCGGCGGCATCCACGCCGGTGGCAGCACCGACCACCAGGAACCGTACCTGCGTCAGGTCATGGGCTTTATCGGCATCCATGACGTCACGTTCATTCATGCCGAAGGGGTGAACCTGGGCGGTGATTTCCAGGAGAAGGGTTTGAACCAGGCCAAGGCGTTGTTGGCCCAAGTGGCGTGAGATGTTAATCGTCAGATAATCGCCCGCTGTTTAGATAGCTCCACGCAACCCTTCAAGTACGCGTATCGAACCTCCCTTTGCACTTTTTGCTCCTGAGTGCTCCCGCCCGACTGACGCTTTTAGCGAGGTCGGGTTTTTTTTGCCTTGAGTTTCGTAACGCGCGGAAAACCGCTAATGTCGCGCCCATTCAAAATGAGGCGAGCATGGGCTATCTACTTGTTGTGACGCTGATCCAGGCGTTTTCCTTCAGCTTGATCGGCGAATACCTGGCCGGTCACGTCGACAGTTATTTCGCGGTGCTGGTGCGTGTACTGTTGGCCGGGCTGGTGTTTATCCCGCTGACCCGCTGGCGCTCGGTGGAGCCGGCGTTCATGCGCGGCATGCTGTTGATCGGCGCACTGCAGTTCGGCGTGACCTACGTGTGCCTGTACCTGAGCTTTCGCGTACTGACGGTGCCGGAGGTGTTGCTGTTCACCATCCTGACACCGTTGCACGTGACCTTGATCGAAGACGCCCTGAACCGCCGCTTCAACCCGTGGGCGCTGGTGGCCGCACTGGTGGCGGTGGCGGGGGCAGCGGTGATTCGCTTCGACCAGATCACCCCGAACTTCTTCATGGGCTTCCTGCTGCTGCAACTGGCCAACTTCACCTACGCCGCCGGGCAGGTGCTTTATAAGCATCTGGTGGCCCGTCATCCGAGTGATCTGCCGCATTACCGGCGCTTTGGCTACTTCTACCTCGGCGCGTTGGCGGTGGCGTTGCCGGCGTTCCTGATGTTCGGCAAGGCCAACTACCTGCCGGAAGCGCCGTTGCAGTGGGGCGTTTTGGTGTTCCTCGGTCTGGTCAGCACGGCACTGGGTATGTACTGGTGGAACAAGGGCGCGTGCATGGTCAACGGTGGCACGTTGGCGGTGATGAACAACCTGCATGTGCCGGTGGGGTTGTTGCTGAACTTGCTGATCTGGAATCAGCATGAACCGTTGGGCAGGTTGCTGCTGGGCGGTTTGGTGATTCTCGGGGCGGTGTGGATCAGCCGGCTGGGCCTGCGGTCGTCGGCGCCAATTGCGTCAGCAAAAAATCAATGAATGCGCGGGTCTTTTGCGGCACGCGTCGCGCTGACGAATAAACCGCATTGATGGTGATTGCCGGCGCCTGCCATTCGCAGAGCACCGGCACCAGGCGCCCGGCGCTCAGGGCGTCTTCGACGATAAAGTCCGGCAACAGCGCGATGCCCATCCCGGCCTCTGCCGCCTGGGCCAGCAGGTCGCCGTTGTTGGCGTGCAGAGGGCCGGTAACGTTGACCCGCTGGGTTTCCTGGCCCTTGCTCAATTGCAGGCTGACGCCGCTTTGCAGATACCCATAATTGAGGCACTGGTGCTGGCGCAGGTCTTGCGGGGTCTGCGGTATGCCCGCGCGTGCCAGGTAGGCTGGCGCAGCCACCATGATCCGTGGCGCAGGTGCCAACTGGCGGGCGATCATCGTTGAGTCGGGCATGCTGGCGATGCGGATGGTCACGTCGAAACCACCGCGTACCGGGTCGACCTGTTGGTCGCTGAGCACCAGTTGCAGCTCGATATGCGGATGCTGTTCATGGAACAGCGGAATCAACCGCCCCAGGCGATGCAGCCCGAACGACATCGGCGCATTGACCCGCAACACGCCCCGTAGCTCACCGATACCATCCCGGGCCCGCTGTTCGGCTTCGTCCAGGGCGGCCAGTACTTCACGCGCAGCTTCAAAATACTCGGCCCCGGCCTCCGTCAAATGCAGGCTGCGGGTGGTGCGCTGAAGCAGTTGCACGCCTATGGCTTCTTCCAGCGCCTGAATCTGTTTGCTGACTTTTGAGCGCGGTACGTCCATGGCTCGCGCGGCGGCCGCGAAGCCGTTCTCGCCGACCGTGACGACAAACGCCCGCATGCATTCGATACGGTCCATGATTGTACCTTTTTTAGAATCAATGATTCTCTATTTTAGGTAATTGTCTCGATTTTATCCATCCCATAAAGTTACTTCCAAGCCGCCAGCCAAGCTTCACAGCGGCGCTGAACGCACCTCTTACCGAATCGAAACCATTAAAAGGAAGTCACCATGTCTATTCGCGAATTGCTCAACCCAACCAACTCCACCCTGATCCTGATCGACCACCAGCCGCAGATGGCCTTTGGCGTGCAGTCGATCGATCGCCAGACTCTGAAGAACAACACGGTGGCGCTGGCCAAGGGCGCCAAGATCTTCAACGTACCGACCATCCTGACCTCGGTTGAGACCAAGAGCTTCAGCGGCTATATCTGGCCGGAGCTGCTGAATGTGTTCCCGGACCAGCAGCCGATCGAGCGCACCTCGATGAACTCCTGGGAAGACAAGGCGCTGGTGGCCGCGGTGAAGGCCACCGGGCGCAAGAAGCTGATCATGGCGGCCCTGTGGACCGAGGTGTGCCTGAACTTCCCGGCCCTGGAAGCCCTGGCCGAAGGCTACGAGGTGTACATCGTCACCGACGCCTCCGGCGGCACCAGCAAAGAAGCGCATGACATGTCGGTGCAACGGATGATTCAGGCGGGCGCGGTACCGGTCACCTGGCAGCAAGTGCTGTTGGAATACCAGCGTGACTGGGCTCACAAGGAAACCTACGACGCGGTGATGGGCCTGGTACAGGAGCACAGCGGCGCTTACGGCATGGGCGTGGATTACGCCTACACCATGGTTCACGGCGCGCCGCAGCGTCAGGTCAAGTAAGGTCCAACGCAAAAAAAACGGCACAACTCGGGTTGTGCCGTTTTTTGTTGTTACATCACTGCCTTTTCCGCCGGGGGCAGGTGACTGGCTCCCAGCACCGCCGGCAACATCCCCGCCCGCAAGTCACCGCCGCTCGGCTGCTGGTACAGGCTCAAACCAAATTCCGGCAGCACCGCCAGCAGGTAGTCGAAGATATCGCCCTGGATCCGCTCGTAGTCGGCCCATGCGGTGGTGCGGGTGAAGCAGTAGATCTCCAGCGGGATGCCTTGGGCGGTGGTCTGCATCTGCCGCACCATGCAGGTCATGTTCGGCTGGATCTCCGGATGGCTTTTCAGATAGGCCAAGGCATACGCGCGGAAGGTGCCGATATTGGTCATGCGTCGGCGGTTGGCGGACATCGCCGCGACATTGCCCTGAGCTTCGTTCCAGGCCTTGAGCTCGGCCTTCTTGCGGCTCATGTAGTCGGTCAGCAGGTGTACCTGGGTGAGCTTCAGCTCTTCGTCGTCGCGGATGAAACGCACGCCGCTGGCGTCGATATACAGGCTGCGCTTGATCCGCCGGCCACCGGAGGCCTGCATGCCGCGCCAGTTCTTGAACGACTCGGACATCAGGCGCCAGGTGGGAATCGAGACGATGGTCTTGTCGAAGTTCTGCACTTTGACGGTGTGCAGGGTGATGTCGACCACGTCACCGTCGGCGCCGACCTGGGGCATTTCGATCCAGTCGCCGACCCGCAGCATGTCGTTGCTGGTCAGTTGCACACTGGCGACGAACGACAGCAGGGTGTCCTTGTAGACCAACAGAATCACCGCCGACATTGCACCCAGACCGGAAAGCAGCAGCAGTGGCGAGCGGTCGATCAACGTGGCGACGATGATGATTGCGCCAAACACGAACAGCACCATCTTCGCCAACTGCACATAGCCCTTGATCGAGCGGGTGCGGGCGTGTTCGGTGCGGGCATAGATGTCCAGCAGGGCGTTGAGCAGTGCACTGATCGCCAGCACCATGAACAGAATGGTGAACGCCAGGGCGACATTGCCGATGAACAGGGTGGCGGTCTTGCTCAGGTCCGGCACCAGGTACAGGCCGAACTGGATCACCAGTGACGGCGTCATCTGTGCCAGGCGGTGGAAGACTTTGTTGTGCCGCAGGTCGTTGAGCCAGTGCAGCGCGGGTTGCCGGCCCAGCAGCTTGACGGCGTGCAGGATGAGGTACCGGGCCACTCGTCCGAGCAGCAATGCCACTACCAGCAACACCATCAGCGCGAGGCTGGAATGCAGCAGCGGGTGTTCGTCGAGGGTGCCCCAAAGGTCTTTGACGTTGAGCCAGAGCTGTTTGATATCCATGGGTAAACGCGATTCTTCTGTAAGACGTGACGGGCGGATTAGAGCATTTAAGTACGTCAAAGTTGTGGTTGTGGACAAATCCCCTGACAAAAAAGCGCCTGATTAACCCAGTTCGCGTAAAGAAACTCGGCCTGAGCGCCCGAAACCGTTACCCTATGCAGCTGTTTTTTTGTATTTCTTCGAGGTAGCACCCGTGTTTTCCCAATTCGCCCTGCACGAACGCCTGCTCAAAGCCGTGGCCGAGCTTAAATTTGTCGAGCCAACGCCTGTGCAAGCAGCGGCCATCCCGCTCGCGCTCGAAGGGCGTGACCTGCGGGTGACGGCTCAAACCGGGAGTGGCAAGACCGCCGCTTTCGTCCTGCCGATCCTTAACCGTCTGATCGGCCCGGCGAAAGTCCGTGTCAGCATCAAGACCCTGATCCTGCTGCCGACCCGCGAACTGGCCCAGCAGACCTTGAAGGAAGTGGAGCGCTTCTCGCAGTTCACTTTCATCAAGTCCGGCCTGATCACCGGCGGCGAAGACTTCAAGGTCCAGGCCGCCATGTTGCGCAAGGTGCCGGACATCCTGATCGGTACTCCGGGCCGGATGATCGAGCAATTGAACGCCGGCAACCTGGACCTCAAGGAAGTTGAAGTGCTGGTGCTCGACGAAGCCGACCGCATGCTCGACATGGGTTTTGCCGACGACGTGCAGCGCCTGGTGCAAGAGTGCGTGAACCGCCAGCAGACCATGCTGTTCTCGGCCACCACCGGTGGTTCGACCCTGCGCGACATGGTCGCCAAGGTCCTGAACAACCCTGAGCATCTGCAGGTCAACAACGTCAGCGACCTGAACTCGACCACCCGTCAGCAGATCATCACTGCTGACCACAACGTGCACAAAGAGCAGATCCTCAACTGGTTGCTGGCCAACGAGACCTATCAGAAGGCTATCGTGTTCACCAACACCCGGGCCATGGCCGACCGCATCTACGGTCGCCTGGTGGCTCAGGAGTACAAGGCGTTCGTCCTGCACGGTGAGAAAGACCAGAAGGACCGCAAGCTGGCCATCGACCGCCTCAAGCAAGGCGGCGTGAAGATCCTGGTCGCCACCGACGTTGCCGCCCGCGGCCTGGATGTTGACGGCCTGGACATGGTGATCAACTTTGATATGCCCCGCAGCGGCGACGAATACGTGCACCGTATCGGTCGTACCGGGCGTGCCGGCAACGATGGCCTGGCGATCTCGCTGATCTGCCATGGCGACTGGAACCTGATGTCGAGCATCGAGCGCTACTTGAAGCAGTCGTTCGAGCGCCGCACCATCAAGGAAGTCAAAGGCACCTACGGCGGGCCGAAGAAGGTCAAGGCATCGGGCAAGGCCGTTGGCGTGAAGAAGAAAAAGGTCGACGCCAAGGGCGACAAGAAGAAGGCCGGTGCCAAGTCGCCGACCAAGCGCAAGATTGCCAACCGTCCAAAGACCGACAACCTGTCGTTGGTCAGCAAGGACGGCATGGCGCCTCTGAAGCGCCGCAAGCCGGAAGCACCGGCTGCCGAGTAAAGCTTGAGCCATAAAAAAACCGGACAATGTCCGGTTTTTTTTCGCCTCAGTTTTTAGTTTTGTCGGTCGCCTCATTGAGTTCCGTGAGGCGCTGGTCGATCAGTTGGCACTTGTCGGGCAGGTCTGCGCTGGCGGTTTCCAGCTTCATGTTCTGCAGTTCTTCGTTGATCTCCTTGGCCTTCTCTGGATTCTGTTGGGTGAGCTCGGTCACCTTCTTGGCCAGTTGCTCACGTTTGGCGGTGGCTTCTTCCGGCGTGCAGGCCCAGGCGGGCAGGGCGGCAAGCAGCGTGGCCGCCACGGTCATATTCAGCAGGGTTTTCATAATTCGGACCTCCATGGCGATGATGTTCGGTTGAGGGCCGCGAGCGCTTAAAAGTTCAGCGAAATTGCGCCTGTCCACTAGGCTGAACGGACGATGGCCCGGCATGTCACACCTTTGAAGGGCCTATTTCGTGTGCCTTCAGGAGGAATCAGGATGACGACTTACGATTGGGATTTGATCGAACGATTGCTGCATGAGGTACAGAACGGTGGCGCCAACTTCGCCCCGCGCAAATATGCCGAGGAGGAAGCCGCTGAAAGGGCTAATGCTAGAGAGCCCATCGGTAACCTTGATAAGTTCAAAAAGACCGCAGCGGATTACGAGGCGTTGTTGTTCAAGCACGGCTTTATTGAGTCGAGGTCAGAGGAAGAGTGCGGCAATGGGGAGAATTTCAAATTGACCCCGCGCGGCTCACAGCTGCTGAGCCTGATCGACAGCAGCATCCCCGGCAATAATCACCCCCGGCAGGTGCTGGACGAACAGGCGGATGCGCTGGATCCGGCGACGTTTGATGAACTGGCTTCCAAACCACAGATTGCCTGATGACTATGGGGTGCCAGCCTTCAGGCATTTAAGTGCCTTGAAGTCGCTGCGCACCTTGTCGATCTTTTGTGTCAGCTTCTGGCGTTGTTGCACGGTGCTTTCCGCCATCAGGTCGACGATCAGGCTGCGGGCAGCGGCTTCGGTCTGGGCGTAGGCCTGGCGATATTCCGGCGTCCACAGGCTTTCGCGGTTCACCAGCAGTTGCTCGATCTTCTGTGGGAAATCGCTGCTGTGGCGGTCTTTGACGGCTGCGATAAATAGTGTTTGCCAGTGGGCGCGGTTGCCAATCCATTGTTGGTTCTGCTCACCCAAGGCGATCGACCAGGCGGTGACGCGATTCTGCTGGCTGGCACTTAACGGCCCGAGCCACGCATCGAGGCGCTTGTTCATGCGCTCGGCGCGTTCCTTGATCTGCTGCTCGAGGGGCGGTTTCAGGTATTCGTCCTGACGCTTGCGCAGGTCCTTGGCGAACGCTTGCTCCATATCCTGTACTTGCTGGTCGTCCAGCCCCTGCAGTAGCTCGACGGCGGACGGCGTGATCGCCCGGGCGCTCTCGGCAATGGCTTGTTTGGCTTCGGCGGTACGGGTTTGCAGGGCGGCGTCAGTCACCTGGTTGATGTCGACCATCTGTTGCAGGCGATCGAGCCAGTCCAGGTAGCCCGGCAACTGGGTGGTGCAATGCCAGGCCAGGTGTTCCTTGAGTGTGTCGTTGAACCAGCTCTTCTGCCCGGCGTTCATTTCCAGGTAGTCGCTGAGGGTCCAGGGGATGATCACATCCAGATTGCGATAGGCCAGGCCCACCCGATTGCAGCCGGCAAGCACCAGGCTGAGGGTCAGCAACATCACCAGAAATTTTAACCGACGCAGCATGAGCGAGTCCTTGCGCAGACGAGAGTATTGCATCTGAACCCGTCAGGGCAGCGACAGTTCAGCCCATCAATAAAACGCCCGCTCGGCCTTCAGGGTCAACAGCCCGTCGCATTGCGAGTTGTGTCCGGAGTAGGCCGAGCAATCGCCGCCGCTGAGGCTGGAGTCGCTGTAGATCAGGTTCAGGTCGACGCCCATCCATGGCCTGGAAAATTGTACCGACCAGTCGCTGAAGCTGCGGATCGAACTGCCATCGGCCACCGAGACCGGGGTGCCGAGCTGGTGGGTGGTGTATTTCATGCTGACGCCGATGCCGAACGGCTTGGTGCCGCCGAGGTCGGCGAACAGGGTGCTGTCCTGCCGGTCCGGGTCGTTGCTGAAGGAGGCGCCGAAGCGATTGCCCAGCAAGGTCAGGCCGCCGTAGAACTCCTGGCTGTCGAGGGGGCTCAGCTTGGGATAGCTGTAGTGAATCATCCCCAGTTCATAACCCAGGGTCTGGTCGAAGGGGCGTTTGAAACCCAGGTAGGAGTCGACTTCCAGGTTGCTGGTAGGGGAAATGCCCATGCTCGGTGAGAATTGGCCGAGGTACAGGCCGCTGCCGTGGCTCAGGTCCAGGCCGCCATGGAACGAGTCGCTCCCGGGCGCCGTGGGCTTTACCAGGCCTTGAGCCATGCTTCGGCTGGGTGTCGTGCCCAATTTCAGGTCGAAATCACCCAATTCACGCTGGAAAACCTGCGCTTCGGCGAGGGGGCTGGCCAACAGGGCACCGGCCAGGAATATGCAGGATTTGAGCATGCTTCACTCCATGAAAAGCGAGGAGCAGTAACGGGAAATATCAGGCAAATGCCCGATCTAGACGTGTGCAAGCATACCGGCGATGGTTCGCAGATGAGGCCCGTTCGTCGATTGGCGTAATAAAGGGGTGTATCAGAGGGTAGTGCGGGCTCTAGTCCTAGCGCCTTGAAAGGCAAAGCGCATAGGGACCAGGTGTAATGCGCGAGTCTTACTTTTTACCCAGGGTGATCTGCTTGGACGGGCCGAAAGTCTGGCCGCTTACGCCTTTGGCAATCTGCTGGATTTCGCCGCCCTGCTTGAGGAATGCAGCAATTTGGCTGTTGATCGATTCGCTGGTTTCAACGGCGGGAGCTGGCTTTGCTTTGCTGTTGGATGCTTTTACGCGCATGGCGGCCACTAACCTGTAGAGAATTAACTTGGCCATGCATCGTACATGAAATGCTTGACAATTGCTTGGCAAATATCCCCCTGAAATATACGCAGGGTTTATGATTCGCCTGGATTATTAAGTGAAATACTCACCTAACTTGCTGTTTTAACTCGAATCCCTCGAGGAAATCCGGCCGTGGGTACTGGCTGGATTCAGCCCGATGACCTGACGAGCGGGGCGCTTCTCGGCAAACCCATGATTTTTCAGGCCTGTACGCCGGTACGCGGGACCGCCGTCGTCAACTCGGGTAGAATGCCGCCCACGCAATGAGGGTATTTGAGATGGCTTTAGTCGGGCGCTACAACAGCTTGCAAGTGGTTAAACACACTAACTTTGGTTTGTACCTGGATGGTGATCAAGAGGGCGAAATCCTCTTGCCCAACCGATATATCCCCAAAGATATTCCCAGTGAAGATGAAGACTGGCTCAACGTTTTCATTTATCTGGACAGCGATGACAAACTTATCGCGACCACCGAAAAACCAAAAGTACAGGTGGGTGAATTTGCCAGTCTGAAAGTGGTTGAAGTCAACAGTATCGGTGTATTCCTCGATTGGGGCCTGCCCAAGGATCTGCTGCTGCCTTACTCCGAAGAAAAGCGCCAGCTGACCGCCGGTGAGTATTGCGTGGTACACGTCTACCTCGACAAACACACCAAGCGCATCACTGCCACCGCACGCCTTGACCGCTACCTGGACAAGACTCCGGCCACCTACAAGGTCGGCCAGGAAGTTGACTTGCTGGTGGCCGAAGCCACCGACATGGGCTTCAAGGCCATTATCAACAACAAGCACTGGGGCCTGATCCACAAGAACGAAGTGTTCAAGTTCCTGCGCCCGGGCAAGGAAGAGAAAGGCTTCATCAAGGAAATTCGCGCCGACGGCAATATCAGCCTGAGTCTGCAGCCTGTGGGTGAAGAAGCGGCCTCCAGCCTGAACTCCAAGATCCTCGCCAAGTTGCGCGACAACAACGGCACCTTGCCGGTCAGCGATAAAAGCGACCCGGCACTGATCAGCAGTTTGTTCGGTGTCAGCAAAGGCAACTTCAAGAAGGCCATCGGCGCCCTCTACAAGCAGGGTCAGATTGTGATCCACGCGGATCGCATTGAACTAAGCTGATCGCGGTTTGCTCTTCTGTAGGCGCACGCTTGCTCCTGCAGAAGGCCGCCTCAATGTCCAGAAAAACGCTTTTCGCCTACCTCGGTACGTTGCTTGCCTTTCTGATGCTTGACGGCCTGTGGCTCGGTGTCCTCATGGGCCCGACCTACAAAGCGCTGCTCGGCCCGTTGATGCTTGACCAGCCGCGCCTGTTCCCAGCCGTGGCGTTCTATCTCCTCTATGTATTCGGTTGTGTGGTGCTTGTCGTCCTGCCTGCGTTGGCGAGCGGCGGCTGGCAGCGTGCCGCGCGGCTTGGTGCACTCCTGGGATTGGTAGCCTACGGCACCTATGACCTGAGCAATTGGGCAACCCTGCAGGGCTGGTCCGCCGGTTTGGCCTTCATGGACATCGCCTGGGGCACCTTCCTGACTGCCGTTTGCTGCACCGTGGGCTATCAATGTGCGCGCAGGGTGCACAATTGATTGTGTACAGGATTGCCCTGCACCATCCCTGAGCGAATCACCACCGTTCAATCGTCTCTACGCCGCCTGAAGAGCCAAGCTCCACGGGGGATTGTGCCGAGTTTTATTGCATTGGCACGCATTCTGCTCAACAACTCGTATACAAACCATGTCGCCTCCCGTACGCACTCCCGTCGCGGGTGGCAGGCCGGTATTTACGAGGAGCCCTGCGATGACCGAACAATTGCCCAAAGGCTACAGCCCGCGCCTGTACAACCAGGACCTAGGACCGCTGCCGCAAAAATGGAACTGGTACAACATCTTCGCCTTCTGGATGAGCGACGTGCACAGCGTCGGCGGCTACGTATTCGCCGCCAGCCTGTTCGCCCTGGGGCTGGCCAGTTGGCAGGTATTGATCGCCTTGCTCGCCGGGATTTGTATTGTGCAATTGATCGCCAACCTGGTGGCCAAGCCGAGCCAGCAGGCGGCAGTGCCGTACCCGGTAATCTGCCGGTTGGCCTTTGGGGTTTTTGGGGCGAACATCCCGGCAGTGATTCGCGGCTTAATCGCAGTGGCCTGGTACGGGATCCAGACATACCTGGCGTCCAGTGCATTGATCATCGTGGTGCTGCGCTTTTTCCCACAGATGGCGGTATACGCAGAGCCGCACTTTGCCGGCCTGTCGTACCTGGGCTGGTTCGGTTTCCTCAGCCTGTGGACGCTCCAGGCGCTGGTGTTCTGGGCGGGCATGGAGTCCATCCGTCGTTTCATCGACTGGGCGGGGCCTGTGGTCTATGCGGTGATGTTTGCCCTGGCAGGCTGGATCGTCTGGAAGGCTGGCTGGGCCAATATCAGCTTCACCCTGGCGGAAAAATCCCTCTCAGGCTGGCAGGCGTTTGGCCAAATCATCGTGGCAACCGCGTTGGTGGTGTCGTACTTTTCCGGGCCGACCTTGAACTTCGGTGATTTCAGCCGCTACTGCCGCACGATGAAAGACGTGCGTCGCGGAAATTTCTGGGGCCTGCCGGTGAATTTCCTGGCGTTCTCCCTGGTCACCGTGGTGATCGTCTCGGGCACCTTGCCGGTGTTCGGCGAAATGCTCCACGACCCGATTGCCACCGTTTCGCGCATCGACAATGACATGGCTGTGTTGCTGGGGGCGTTCGCCTTTGTCACCGCGACTATCGGCATCAACATCGTGGCCAACTTCGTCTCGCCGGCCTTTGACTTCGCCAACGTGGCACCGAGCAAAATCAGCTGGCGTGCCGGTGGAATGATTGCGGCGGTGGCCTCGATCTTCATCACCCCATGGAACCTGTTCAACAACCCGCTGATGATCCACTACACCCTCGATATCCTCGCCGCGTTTATCGGGCCGTTGTTCGGGATTCTGCTGGTGGATTTCTACCTGATCAAAAAACAGAAGATCGACGTGGATGCGCTGTTCGATGACAGCCCGAGCGGGCGCTACTACTTTGACGGCGGCGTGAACTGGACGGCGGTCAAGGCACTGGTGCCCGCGACGCTGGTAGGCGTCGCGATCACCTTCACCCCGGCGCTGCAGGGCATGGCCAATTTCGCCTGGTTTACCGGCTGCTTCCTGGGTGGGCTGTTTTTCCTGGTGTTGGCGCGGCGTGAACAGGTTCGCGCGCCTGTGTCGATGGTTGCCGGCTGACCAGCACCGATCCGGCCACCAACAAACCGGCGCCTGCTACCACCAGCGCCGGTTGCAGGCCACCGCTGAGGTGGCTGCTCACCGACGCCAGCAACGGACCGCTCAATTGGCCGATCGCAAAGCTGGCGGTCAGCAACCCGGTGCTGCGCTGGTAGCCGTGGGGGGCGACATCACGCAAGCGCGCCATCACCAGTTGCATGCACGCCAGGAATGGCCCACCGCACAGCAACACCCCCAGCGCCAGCCCCCAACCGTTGCCCAGCAGGCAGGCAAACACGCCGGCCGCTTGCAGCCAAAGGGTTGTCATCAGCCAGCGACGGGTAGTGTCCGGGTCCTTGCGGCGCAAACTTGCCGCCACCACGCCAATCGCGGCAGCCAGGCCAAAGCAGGGCCAGAACAGGTCTGCTTGCCATGCTCCCTTGAATTGCGCGCTGGCCATCTGTGACAAGAATGTCGCCGGGATGATGTAGCCAAGGCCATACAACACGTAGATCCAGCACAGGTGTGTGATGCTGCCGTTGCTGGCCACGTCGGTGTGGCTGGCAGCGGGCGAGTCGGCAGCAGAAGGCTTGGGCAGGAACGGCAGGATTGCCAGCAGCATGACCAGGGCGACTACCCCATACACCAGCCACAAGGTTGCAGAGTCTTGCCCCAACAGGTTGGAGCCCAGCGCCAGCAACCCGGTCAACAGAATTCCCAGCCCCGGCCCCGCAAATACCAGCGCACCCAGGCGTGGGCGCCCGGCCGCAATGGCCAGCGGCTGGCTCAGGCTGGTAATCATCACCAGCGCCCATGCACTGGCTACACCGGTACCAAAGCGCAACAACAGATGCGGCCAGAACCCGTGGGCCCAGTACGACGCCAGGGTCAGCAGCACACACAGCCACAGCCCACCGTACAAACGCCCGCGTACATGATGATGGCTGCGGGCAAAGATCGAATCCACCGCACCGACGAAATAACCCAGGTAGTTGGCCGCCGCAATCAGGCCGGCGCCGGTCAGGTCGATCTGCCCTTCACTGAGCAAATGCGGCATTTGCGGGGTGAGCGCGAATCGACCTATGCCCATGGCCATCATCAGGGCGATAAAGCTGGCGAGTAAGCGGATCAGCGGTGACATGGTGGTTTTTCCTGGGAGCAGCGAGTGACCATCAGGCTAAAGCGGATTGACTTTCTTTAAAAATGAATAATAGTGAGTAACTTGTTCAGTTTTGGAGAATGGTGATGGAGTTCAGTCAATTGCGGATTTTCCAGGCCGTGGCCGAGGAAGGCTCCATCACCCGTGCCGCTGAGCGCTTGCACCGGGTGCCGTCCAACCTGTCGACCCGGCTTAAACAGATGGAAGAACAACTGGGCGTCGAACTGTTCGTGCGCGAGCGCCAGCGCTTGCAGCTTTCTCCTGCAGGCAAAGTGCTGCTGGACTACAGTGCGCGCCTGCTGGCCCTGCATGACGAAGCCCATGGCGCGGTGCAAGGCGGGCAACCGGCTGGAGACTTTGTGCTCGGCAGCATGTACAGCACGGCGGCGATTCATTTGCCCAAGCTGCTGGCGCGTTACCACAAGGCGTATCCGATGGTGAACCTGCAGGTGCAGTCAGCTCCCAGCGGTGAACTGCTGGAAGGCTTGATCACCGGGCGCCTGGACGCCGCATTGGTGGATGGGCCGTTGACCCTGGCCACCCTCGACGGCGTGCCGCTGTGCGAAGAGCGCCTGCTGCTGATCTGCGAGGCGGATCATCCGCCGGTGCGTGGGCCGCAGGATGTTGCCGGCCGTTCGGTGTTCACTTTCCGACGCAGTTGTTCTTATCGGGCGCGCCTGGAAGCCTGGTTTTCCCACGATCGCGTGGCCATGGGCCGGGCCATCGAGATCGAGTCCTACCAAGGCATGCTGGCCTGTGTAATCGCCGGTTCCGGCGTGGCGTTGATGTCGGAATCGATGCTCGACAGCCTGCCGGGCAAGGACAGCGTGTCCATTCATCCGCTGGCCGAGCCTTTTGCCAGCGCCACCACCTGGTTGATGTGGCGCAAGGGCATGCTCGGCGCTAACCTCAATGCGTGGATTGACCTGCAGCAGGAGGGCAAGGTGCTACCGGAAACCGAAACCCGAGCGATTGCTTGAACGATCCGTCAGGATTTTGATCAATTCAGTAATAGTTCGTTGTGGTTTCGTTCAAGCAATACGTAAGACTTAAGACTACTATCTGTAGGAAGCGGCCACAGAATTCCAGCCGCTCGGCATTACCCCAAGGGGGCACCATGAAAGAGAAACTGCAAAACTGGCTGCACGACCTCGGCGTCGCACTCGGCTTGATCGAGCCACCGCTGCAACCGGTGCCAATCCGCACCGATGACGAGCAGCGTCGCCCGCGTCGCAGGTAAGTCCTGGAAAGCGCTCAAGCATGTTTGTTTGGGCGCGGCCAGGAGGTTTGCCTATGTATTGGAGTCATGATTGATCATGACCCGTTGCTGTGTACTTCAATTCTTCGTCTGGCTTTGGCCGGACGTTTTCATTTCCGGGGTTTGGTGATTTTCTCAAGACACCTGCTTTCGGAATAATCCTTCAAATATTTAATTTAACAATGCCACGGTAATACCGATTGGTAGTCCGGACGTGTGCGCGTCAGTCGAGTTTTGCCATTAAGTATCGGAATTGGACTACCTGTTTGTCAGAGTCGACGGGCTTATTTGATTATTAGGATAGGCGTAGGTTGAGTTTCATCACGAAAAGATTTGTATCGTTTGCAGTTCTTACAAGCCCCCAACTTCATTGAGTTGCGCTCTCCGGAGTATGAGCCAGTCAGAACTGTTGGAGACAAAACCATGATGTTCTCTTCCGTTCCGCCAGTCGCCGCGTCACTTATTGCCACCACCGAAAACATCTTGCATATCGCCCCTGCATCGCGTGGCTGGAAAGCTGATGCACCCAGCAACGTGGTGTTTTTCCCGCCGACGTTAACCAAGCAGGCTCTGCTTATACAGATTGCACTGCTGCGCCCATCAACGATCATTGTCGCAGACCAGGTTATTGATGCCGACGTCATCAACCAATGGCGTATATCCCACCCATTTGGCGAACTCTGTTTGGTCCGCAGAGGTACAAGTCTGGATAAGATCCGATTGGATCTGTGCGAGCGCAACAATGTTCGAGTGATTAACACGCCAGGGGTCAATGCGCCGCATGTTGCTGCCTATATTGCGCACTGGCTGACGCTGGCCGATGGCTCCTTGCCCCATGACATCTGTGTACTGGGATACGGCAATGTAGGGAAAGAGCTTGTTAAGTTGTTGCTTGCTCGAGATCCGGATGTTCGGATTAAGGTGTTGGATCGACGCGATCGAGTGTCGGACAGTTTCGGGAAAGCCTCTTCCGATTGTAGGGTTTCATTGGTTGACGACTGGCTTGAGGCGCTCGAGGGGGCCAATGCAGTCGCCCTATGCTTATCCCTGAATGATGAATCCATTTATCGCATTGATCGGACCCTCATTCAGTGCCTGCACAGAAAGGCTCGCCTTGTCTGTGTCGCCAAGCCGGATGTCTTTAGCGACGATGCGTTGCAGACCCTGGCAGTCTCCGAAGATATCCAGCTCATATTGGACTACCGCCCCAGGACACTGGATGCGTTTCGGGTGCGCACACAAGCGCTCGGCTGCAGTGTCTCCACGTGGTACAAGCCGGCGACGCTGACCACACAGGCGGCCACCACCGAAGCCTGCCATTGCGACCTCGACTATGCGGTCTCGGTGCAACTGAGCTTGATGGCCTTGCGCGGCCTTGTCCGGCGCAAGCTTGCACACTCATTGGCGATCCCCTCTCGGCAAGCCGATGCCGGTGCGCCGCGTGTGTCGATCATCGGCAGAGGTATCAACGGGCTGCTCCAAGCCGTGATGTTCCGCCTGGCAAATTATCAGGTCACGGTTTACGGAGGAAATCAGCAGCGCGATGGTGCCAGTCACAAGCAGGTGAACATGCGTCATCTGTCAGCAACGGAGACGACTGCAAAACCGCTGCCTAACGATTACCTGACTCCCGCAAATCAGTACCTGGCCATTGAGTGCAATCGCGCAGGCATCGAGCTGTTTGAAAAATTCCTGGCCGACAACCCATCGCTGGCACGATTTGCACGGTCGCGAATTGTACGAGCCTATGTGGACGACTCCAGTGGCACGGAGGCCGCGATCCGCGAGCAATGGGATATTGAAAACAGGCCTTGGCCGAGTGGCAAGCCGGGGCGAGAGCTTGCAGAGATCAGTCAGTTGCAATTCCAGGCAATGTATGGAGTTCCCGAGGTCGGGCGGGCGATTGAGGTGTCGGGCTACGATCTGGAATTTATCCATTTAATGGATGAGATGGTGACGCTTTTGCAGCGCTCCGGGGTTGAGTTCCTGCCACGGCACCTGAGTCCGGTCCAAATTGCCGATCTGAGTAGAGAGCACTTTGTCGTCACGGCCATGGGGGTGGACGAGCCAGAGGTCATCCCGATCATTGGCTGGTTTTTCAAGCTGCGCGCCGTTGATGATGAAGGTGTCGACATGCGCGGACTCAAGCTGCAGTACGACCTGCCAATCGGCGTCATGAATTGCCGCCTGGACGGGAACTGCATCCTTGTCTCCGCCGGGCAGGTGCCGCCCGATTCGACGCCGCAGTACAAGGAGCAGATACGGGCGGCGTGCCTGGCTGCCGTTTCTCGACACTTTCCAAAGTCCTGCAGCCGCGCAATCGAACGTGGCGACTTGCAACAAATCGAATGTGCCAGGCCCGGCACCGCAGATGGACTTTCAATCGTGCATTGGTCCGCCTACAACCGCATTGTCGCGGGGGCAACTTATGCCGGGGGCACCACGCAGGGATTGGTATGGGCGTCTTTGGTCCAGGAAGTCATCCAGGCCAGAGCGCCGGGGGTTTCGGCAGTATGGGAATAAAAAAAACGGGTGCGACATCCGACGTCGCACCCGCTGAAGAAAGCTACTTTCAACTATTCGTTCAGATCGCCCGAGCCGCAACAGCCTCCGGACGACGGGACAGCAAACTCACCAGCACAAAACTCACCAGGCCCACGCCCAGGCTGTAGTAGATCGGTGTATTGGCGTCCAAACCATCCTTGATCATGAACACCAACGCGGTCACAAAACCCAGGGTCATGGAGGTGATCGCCCCGGAAGTCGTCGCACGTTTCCAGAAAATCGCCCCGATCAGCGGGATCAACATGCCGCCCACCAACAGGTTGTACGCCAGGGTCAGTGCGCTGATCACATCACTCACCACCAGCGCGATACCCAACACAGCGATACCGGTCAGCAAGGTAAACAGACGGTTGATCTTCAAGCTTGACTGCTTGCCACCACGCAGGCGCGGCAGCAGGTCTTCGGTCAATACGGTGGAAGCGGCGAGCAAGCCGGCGCTGGCGGTGGACATCATCGCAGCCAGTGCAGCGGCGATCACCAGGCCGCGGATACCGTCGGGCAGCGAGACTTTGACGATGGCGGCGAACGCATTGTTGACGTTGTCCAGGTCCGGGATCAGTACGTGGGCGGCCATGCCGATCAGCGCACAGGCCAGGCCGTAGAGGATGCAGTAGAAACCGGCGAAGGTGCCTGCGTACTGGGCGACCTTTTCGTCACGGGCGGTGAACACCCGTTGCCAGATGTCCTGGCCGATCAGGATGCCGAAGAAGTAGATCATGAAGTAGGTGATGATGGTGTCCCAGCCGATTTCAGTGAAGCTGAAATTCGACGCGGGCAGCTTGGCCACCAATTCATCCCAACCGCCGACGCGGTACAGGCAGATTGGTAGCAGGATAAACATCAGGCCGACCGTCTTGATCACGAACTGCACGATGTCGGTCAGGGTCAGCGACCACATGCCGCCAATGGTCGAGTACACCACCACCACGCCACCGCCTACCAATACCGACATCCAGAAGGGCAGGTCGAACAACACTTGCAGCACGGTGCCGATGGCCAGGATCGAGGTCACGCCGATCATCAGCGCGTAGGCCAGCATGATCACCGCACTGGCCTGGCGGGCCATGGGGTTGTAGCGTTTCTCCAGGACCTGGGTCACGGTGAAGATTTTCAGCTTCAGCAGCGGCTTGGCCAGGAACAGGTTCAGCGCAATGATCCCCGCGCCCAGCGCGGCGCACAGCCAGAAACCGGAAATACCATGTACATAGCCCAGGCGCACGGTGCCGACGGTGGACGCACCGCCCAGCACCGTGGCAGCCATGGTGCCCATGTACAGCGTCGGGCCGAGGTTGCGGCCGGCCACCAGGTAGTCTTCATGGGTCTTGGCGCGGCGCATGCCGTAGTAGCCGAGCACCAGCATGCCGGCGGCGTAGATGAGGACGACGAATAGATCTAAGGCCATGACGGCGAGTCTCCGATTATCTTTTTTATGTGGGGCTAAAGGGGGCTGTGTGGCGAGGGAGCGTGCTCCCGCTGGGCTGCATTGCAGCCCCAATCCATTCCACGCAATTCATCAGGCAGCCTCGCGACTGCTGCGCAGTCGAACGGGAGCAGGCTCCCTCGCCACAGTCGGTCCGTAGACGGCAGCCGGTTCAGGGAACACGCGAAGCAGTGTCAGGTACACCAGCGAGGCCAGGCCCAGGGTCACCGGCAAGCTGATGTCGATGCCGTCGGCGAGGTTGCCCAGCGGCCCGACAAACTGCCCCGGCAGGTTGACGAAGCACAGGCCCACCAGCGCACTCGGGATCCAGGCCCCCAGGCCGCGCCAGTTCCAGCCATGGCTGAACCAGTAGCGCCCGCCGGTTTCGCCGCGAGTGAACACTTGCAGGTCATCCGGGCAGTAGTAACCCCGGCGCACGATCAGGCCGATGATCATCATCACCATCCACGGCGTGGTGCAGGTGATGATCAGCACGGCGAAGGTCGACACGCTCTGCACCAGGTTGGCGGCGAAACGTCCGATAAAGATGAAGGCAATCGACATCACTCCGATCAGCAGCGTCGCCTTGACCCGGGACAGCAGGCGCGGGAATACGCTGGACATGTCCAGGCCGGTGCCATACAGCGAGGTGGTGCCGGTGGACATGCCGCCGATCACCGCGATCAGGCACACCGGCAGGAAGAACCAGCTCGGTGCCACCGCCAGCAGGCCGCCGACATAGTTGTTGGCCGCGATGTAGTCCGGTGCCTTGACTGCCACGATGGTCGCGGTGGCCAGGCCGAACAGGAACGGGATCAAGGTGGCGATCTGCGCGAACACCACCGCCAGCATGATCCGCATCTTCGAGGTTTCCCGCGGGATGTAGCGCGACCAGTCGCCGAGGAACGCGCCGAAGGAAATCGGGTTGCTCATGGCCACCAGTGCTGCACCGATAAACGCCGCCCAGAAGCCGGTCTGGCCGAGGGCAACGGTGCCGGCGAAGTGGCTGTCGAAGGCCGGCGCGAAGGCGAAGATCCCCAGCAGGAACAGCAGGCTCGCCGCCCACACTGCGATGCGGTTGACCCACAGCATGAAGCGAAAGCCGTAGATGCACACCGTCAGCACGAGAATGGCGAAGACGCCGTAGGCCAGGCCCAGGGTCAGGTCGGTTTCCGGCAAGCCCACCAGACGTTTCGCACCGCCCACCAGTGCATCGCCTGAACTCCACACCGACAGTGAAAAGAACGCGATAGCGGTCAGCAGCGACAGGAACGAGCCGACAATCCGCCCGTGCACACCAAAGTGCGCACCGGAAGACACGGCGTTGTTGGTGCCATTGATCGGACCGAACAGACCCATGGGGGCGAGGATCACCGCCCCCACCAGCACGCCCAGCACAATCGCCCAGACGCCGGCCTGGAACGACAAGCCAAACAGCACCGGAAAGCTCCCCAGCACCGCGGTGGCGAAGGTGTTGGCACCGCCGAAAATCAGGCGAAACAAATCCTTCGGCCCGGCGGTACGTTCGTGGTCCGGGATCTGTTCGACGCCGTTGGTTTCTATGTTGCGAATACTGTTTTCGTTGTTTTTATTATTCATGATCTGCTCCGATCACATTGGCTAATGGGGCGGCAGCCCTTCCGGCATAGCGGACAAATGTTCGTGACAGGCCAGCCACAGGCCTTCTTTTTGTTGTGTGCGATCCCCTTGCCGCTTGAAGACAATGGTCTCGCGTTCCTGGCTAAAGAATTGCTCCCCGTTCATGCGCAGCTCGGTGGCCACGTCATGCACAAATACCGCGACGTCACCGTGCAGGCTGACGAAAGCGTTGCTTGAGGTGCAGGAAAGCACCTCAAATCCCTCGTCCCGGCGCCAGCTGTCCCACAACACCTGGTAGGCATCGCGACTCAGCAGCGGCTGGGGGAGGGTGTAGAACACGAAGCTGGCGTCGGCACTGAACGCACCGAAGTAGGCGTCGCGATCATTGCGGGCGAAGGCCGACACCAGGTCGGCCGCGGCTTTTAATACCTCGGCCTGGGCGCTCATCAGCGGTGCGCCACGCCTGGCAATACGCAGAGCATTTCGTACAGCAGGTTGGCGCCCAGCAGCGAGGTGTTGCCGGTGGTGTCGTACGGCGGCGAAACTTCTACCAGGTCGCAACCAATCAGATCCAGGCCTTGGCAGCCGCGGATGATTTCAATCGCCTGGATCGTGGTCAAGCCACCGATTTCCGGGGTGCCGGTGCCGGGCGCCCAGGCTGGGTCGATGCCGTCGATGTCGAAGCTCAGGTACACCGGGCCACCGCCGACTTTCTCGCGCACTTCAGCCATCAGGGGCGCCAGCGAGTGATGCCAGCATTCTTCGGCCTGGACCACACGGAAGCCCTGTTTGCGGCTCCAGTTGAAGTCTTCGGCGGTGTAGCCCTGGGCGCGCAGGCCGATTTGCACCACGCGGTCGCAATCCAGCAAGCCTTCTTCCACCGCGCGGCGGAAGGTGGTGCCGTGGGCGATTTTCTCGCCGAACATGTGGTCGTTGACGTCGGCGTGGGCATCGATGTGCACCAGCCCGACCTTGCCGTGTTTCTTGTGGATCGCCCGCAGGATCGGCAGGGTGATGGTGTGGTCACCGCCCAGGGTCATCGGGATCACATTGTGTTCGAGGATTTCGTCGTAGGCTTCTTCGATGATGCGCACGGCGTCCAGCAGGTTGAAGGTGTTGATCGCCACGTCGCCGATGTCGGCAACCGACAGCGAGTCAAACGGCGCGGCGCCGGTGGCCATGTTGTAAGGGCGGATCATCACCGATTCGGCGCGAATTTCCCGCGGCCCGAAACGGGTGCCGGCACGCAGGGAGGTGCCGATGTCCAGGGGCACGCCGACGAAGGCGGCATCCAGGCCCTTGGCCGATTGCAGATGGGGAAGACGCATCATGGTGGCGATGCCGGCGAAGCGCGGCATTTCGTTGCCGCCCAGTGGTTGGTGGAAAATCTTGTCCACGGGATTGCCTCATCGTTTTGTTTATTAGAAGCCGATTCTGCGAAATGCATGGGAAGGGAAGAATCGGCAGGGGCAAATACTTAGTTCAGATTTTTCTAAACTAATGCCTGGGGTAAACTCGGCTGCAACTGTAGGAGCTGGCAAGCCAGCTCCTACAGGTTTTGTGTTACTTGGAGATCTTATGGCCAACGCCTTGCCCGACCTGAAACTCCTGCGCATCTTCGTCAGCGTCGTGCGGCACCAGGGTTTCGCCAATGCCCAGCACGAACTCAACCTGTCGACCTCGGCCATCAGCACTTACATGAGCCAGCTGGAAGCCGCGTTGGGCCTGGTGCTGTGCCATCGCGGGCGGGGCGGGTTCAGCCTCACCAGCAAGGGCGAGTTGTTCCATCAGGAAACCCTGCGCCTGCTGGGCGAGCTGGAAGGCTTCGAGCAATACGCCGCCGCGCTCAAAGGCGAACTGCGCGGCACCCTGAAACTCGGCGTACTCGACTCCACCGTCAGCGACAAGGCCTTGCCGTTTGCCGAAGTGATCGGCGCCTACAGTCAGGAACACCCGGCGGTGCATTTGCACCTGTCGGTGATGAGTCCTTACGAGTTGCAACTCGGCGTCCAGGATAATCGCCTGGACCTGGCCATCGGTGCGTTTTCCAACCGGATGAGCGGGCTGATCTATATGCCGCTGTACCGCGAACAGCACTGGCTGTATTGCAGCACCCGTCACCCATTGTTCAACGAGCGGCGCATTCCCGAACAAGTCATCACCCAGCAACGCATGGTCGGTCGTGGTTACTGGAGCCAGGCCGAACTGGCGCGTCACGGCTTCAAGCACAGCGCCGCCACGGTGGAAAGTATGGAGGCGCAATTGATCCTGGTGCTGTCCGGCGCCTACATCGGCTACCTCCCGGAGCACTACGCCCAGGCCTGGGCCGACAAAGGGGATTTGCGGGTACTGCTGCCGGCAACCTTTGGTTACCAGGCGCCGTTCTCGATGATCATGCGCCGGGGCCGCAGCCGCGAACCCCTGATCCAGACCTTCCGCGATTTACTCAAAGCCCAGCTCAACCAGGCCTGAAAACCCATGTCCAGACCCCAATGCTCCCGCTGCCTGCGGCCCACCACTCACTGCCTGTGCGCGCTGATTCCCCGGCTGGATAGCCGAACCCGGGTGTTGCTGTTGCAGCATCCGAGTGAGGTCAATCACGCCTTGAATACCGCGCGGTTGGCGGCGCTGGGCTTGGTGAATGCGCAGTTGGTGGTGGGGGAGGTGTTTGAGGATTTGCAGGCGTTGTTGAATCCGCCGGGTTATCAGGCGCGTCTGTTGTTTCCGGACGAAAATGCCCAACCCTTGCAGGCCTATACGCCATCCGACGAACCGTTGCTGTTGGTGGTGCCGGACGGTACCTGGCGCAAGGCGCGCAAGTTGCTGCACCTCAATCCTTTATTGGCGGCGCTGCCTCGGGTGACGCTGGCGGAAGGCGCCGTGTCCCGTTATCGGCTGCGCAAGGCACCGGGGCCCGGGGCGTTGTCGACGGTGGAGGCCATCGTGCAGGCGTTGCAGGTGCTTGAAGCGCCCACCTCATTTGAGCCGCTGCTGAAACCGTTCGAGGCATTGATCGAAGGACAGATTGCCGCGATGGGCGATGAAGTGTTCCAGAGAAACCACGGCCCCGCCTGAGTTATTCCATTAAGCGATAAGCACCACACTTTGCGTGATATGGCCCGCCAGCCTTTCCCGGTATGATAGTCGCCCCCGCAGTCTGGATTGCGAATACGCCATGACCTTGCAGTACCCCACCATCGCCGATTGCGTCGGCAACACCCCGCTGGTCCGCTTGCAGCGCCTGCCGGGCAACACCAGCAATACCTTGTTGCTCAAGCTCGAAGGGAACAACCCGGCCGGCTCGGTCAAGGACCGCCCGGCGTTGTCGATGATCACCCGCGCCGAGTTGCGTGGGCAGATCAAGCCCGGCGACACCCTGATCGAAGCCACCTCCGGTAACACCGGGATTGCCCTGGCCATGGCCGCGGCGATCAAGGGCTACAAGATGGTCCTGATCATGCCCGACAACGGCAGCGCCGAGCGCAAGGCGGCGATGACCGCCTACGGCGCCGAGTTGATCCTGGTCACCCAGGAAGAAGGCATGGAAGGTGCCCGCGACCTCGCCGAGCGTATGGCTGCCGAAGGCCGTGGCCTGGTGCTGGACCAGTTCGCCAACGGCGACAACCCCGAGGCGCACTACACCACCACTGGCCCGGAAATCTGGCGCCAGACCCAGGGCACCATCACTCACTTCGTGAGTTCGATGGGCACCACCGGCACCATCATGGGCAATTCGCGCTACCTCAAGGAGCAGAATCCCGAGATCCAGATCGTCGGCCTGCAACCGATGGAAGGCGCAGCGATCCCGGGGATCCGTCGTTGGCCCGAAGAGTACTTGCCGAAGATCTACAACGCGGCTCGCGTCGATCGCATCATCGACATGGCCCAGCGTGAGGCCGAAGACACCACCCGCCGCCTGGCCCGTGAAGAAGGCATCTTCTGCGGCGTGTCGTCCGGTGGCGCCGTGGCCGGGATGTTGCGCTTGTCCCAGGAGTTGGAAAACGCGGTGATCGTCGCGATCATCTGTGACCGTGGCGACCGTTACCTGTCGACCGGCATTTTCGACGCGCCCAACTGATGGCCAAGCACGAGAGAGGCCTGCGCTTCCAACCGACGGGCGGCAGCCGGGCCCCACAGATTCCCGTAGGCAAGAAGCAGCGCCTGACCATCGAGCGCCTGGCCAACGACGGCCGTGGCATTGTGTTCTTTGAAGGCCGCACCTGGTTTGTCGTGGGTGCGCTGGCCGGTGAAGAGGTGGAAGCGCGGGTGTTGGGCGCCCACGGCAAAGTGGTCGAGGCGCGCACCGAGCGCGTATTTACCGCCAGCGAACTGCGCCGTCCGGCACCCTGTGTGCACGCCGGCCGCTGTGGCGGTTGCAGCCTGCAACACTTGCCCCATGACGAACAACTCGCCCTGAAACAGCGCATGCTCGCCGAGCAATTATCCCGTGTGGCCGGTGTCGAACCCCAGGAGTGGGCCGCGCCTTTGAGTGGGCCGGAATTCGGCTATCGTCGCCGCGCCCGCGTGGCCGTGCGCTGGGATGCCAAGGCGAAGAAACTTGAAGTCGGCTTTCGTGCCGTGGCCAGCCAGGACATCGTCGCCATCGACGATTGCCCGGTGCTGGTACAGGCCTTGCAACCGATCATGCAGCGTTTGCCCAACATGCTGCGGCGCTTGAGCAAGCCTCAGGCATTGGGGCATGTGGAATTATTCAGTGGTTCGTCGATTGCCGTGTTGTTGCGACACATGGCGCCCTTGTCCGAAGCGGACCTGACGATCCTGCAGGAATTTTGCACGTTCCATGAAGCCCAACTGTGGCTGCATGGCGAGGGCCAGCCGCAACCGGTCGAACCAGACCAGGCCTTGGGCTATCGTCTGGAACCGTGGGATTTGCAGTTGGCGTACCGCCCGGGAGACTTTGTGCAGGTCAACGCCGGGGTCAACCAGGCGATGGTCGCCCAGGCGCTGGATTGGCTGGCGCCAAAGCCCGACGAGCGGGTGCTGGATTTGTTTTGTGGCTTGGGCAACTTCGCCTTGCCGCTGGCCCGCCAAGTGCGGGAAGTGGTGGCGGTGGAAGGCGTGCAGGCCATGGTGGACCGGGCGGCACAGAATGCCGTCAGCAATAATTTGCATAATGTTCAGTTTTTTCAGGCCGATTTGTCCCAGCCTTTGACCGACGCGGAATGGGCCAAACAGGGCTTTTCTGCGGTACTCTTGGACCCACCCCGCGATGGTGCCCTGGAGGTTGTGCGCAAGCTCGCTACCCTGGGGGCTGATCGCTTGGTGTATGTGTCCTGCAATCCGGCAACGCTGGCGCGGGACACGGTCGAGTTGGTCAAGCAAGGCTACCGGCTAAAACGTGCCGGGATCCTCGACATGTTTCCCCAGACGGCCCATGTCGAGGCCATGGCGTTATTTGAAGCGGGCTAGGATGCCCGTTTAATCCGACTGGCCTGCATCTCCTGGGCCTGTGACCTGCCAGGGAGCGTGCACAAGCTTTTTTTGTAAAGCAGGTCAGCGATGATTTTGACGCACTAAAAGGTGCGTCGTAGGGAAGGTAAGCAAGATGGTACAGGTGAGAGCACACCAGCCGATCAACACCGACGGCAGTATCAATCTCGAGGCATGGCTGGATCATGCCATCAGTGTCGACCCGGCACTGGACCGTGAAGCCTTGAAAGCAGCCTGCGAGTTCGCTCGTGAGTCTGAACAGCAAGACAATGCGGCGAAGAACCTGTGGGCCGAAGGCACTTCAAGCTTTCGCACCGGGTTGGAAATCGCCGAGATCCTCGCCGATCTCAAGCTCGATCAGGATTCGCTGATCGCGGCGGTGCTGTATCGCGGCGTGCGTGAAGGGCATATTCAACTGCCCACCGTCAGCCAGCGTTTCGGCACCGTGGTGGCCAAGCTGATCGACGGCGTGCTGCGCATGGCGGCGATCAGTGCCAGCCTCAGCCCGCGCCAGTCGATGGTGCTGGGCACCCAGGGCCAGGTGGAAAACCTGCGCAAGATGCTGGTGGCGATGGTCGACGACGTGCGCGTCGCCTTGATCAAGCTGGCCGAGCGTACCTGCGCGATTCGGGCGGTGAAAACCGCCGACGACGAAAAGCGCAACCGCGTCGCCCGCGAGGTGTTCGACATCTACGCGCCGCTGGCCCACCGCCTGGGTATCGGCCATATCAAGTGGGAACTGGAGGACTTGTCCTTCCGTTACCTCGAACCCGATCAATACAAACAGATTGCCACGCTGCTCCATGAGCGGCGGCTGGACCGTGAGCGCTTTATCGCCGACGTGATGAGCCAGTTACGCACGGAACTGCAGGCCACCGGCGTTGAAGCCGACATCAGCGGCCGGGCCAAACACATCTATTCCATCTGGCGCAAAATGCAGCGCAAGGGCCTGGCCTTCAGCCAGATCTACGACGTGCGCGCCGTGCGTGTGCTGGTGCCGGAAATGCGCGACTGCTACACCGCGCTGGGTATCGTGCACACGCTGTGGCGGCACATCCCCAAGGAATTCGACGACTACATCGCCAACCCCAAGGAAAACGGTTACCGCTCGTTGCACACGGCGGTGATCGGCCCCGAGGGCAAGGTGCTGGAAGTGCAGATCCGCACCCACGCGATGCACGAAGAGGCGGAGCTGGGCGTATGCGCTCACTGGCGCTACAAGGGCACCGACGTCAAGGCCGGGTCGAACCAGTACGAAGAGAAAATCTCCTGGTTGCGCCAGGTGCTGGAGTGGCACGAAGAGCTGGGCGACATCGGCGGTTTGGCCGACCAGCTGCGGGTAGATATCGAACCTGACCGGGTCTACATCTTCACCCCCGACGGCCACGCGATCGACCTGCCCAAGGGCGCCACACCGCTGGATTTTGCGTACCGGGTGCACACCGAGATCGGCCACAACTGCCGTGGCGCCAAGATCAACGGGCGCATCGTGCCGCTCAACTACAGCCTGCAGACCGGTGAACAGGTCGAGATCATTACCAGCAAGCACGGTACGCCGAGCCGCGACTGGCTGAACCCGAACCTGGGCTACATCACCACGTCCAGGGCGCGGGCGAAGATCGTCCACTGGTTCAAATTGCAGGCGCGCGACCAGAACGTCGCCGCCGGCAAGACCTTGCTCGAGCGCGAATTGGCACGCCTGGGCCTGCCGCAGGTGGACTTCGACAAGCTGGCCGAAAAGGCCAACATGAAGATCGCCGAAGACATGTTCGCCGCCCTCGGTGCCGGCGATCTGCGCCTGGCGCAGTTGGTCAACCTGGCCCAACAACTGGTTGAGCCGGAGCGGGGCAGCGAGCAGTTGGAACTGATTCCACGCAAGGCCACCGGCTACAAGCCGGGCAAGCGCGGCGATATCCAGATCCAGGGCGTCGGCAACCTGATGACGCAAATGGCCGGCTGCTGCCAGCCATTGCCGGGCGACGCCATCGTCGGTTACATCACTCAGGGCCGCGGGGTGAGCATTCACCGCCAGGACTGTGCCTCGGTGTTGCAACTGGGCGGGCGCGAGCCGGAGCGGATCATCCAGGTCAGTTGGGGCCCGGTGCCGGTGTTGACCTATCCGGTGGACATCATCATTCGTGCCTACGACCGTTCCGGGCTGCTGCGTGATGTGTCGCAGGTGCTGCTCAATGAGCGGATCAACGTGCTGGCGGTCAACACCCGCTCGAACAAAGAGGACAACACGGCGCTGATGTCCCTGACCATCGAGATTCCGGGGCTGGACGCGTTGGGTCGGTTGCTGGGGCGTATTTCCCAGTTGCCGAACATCATTGAGACCCGGCGTAATCGCACGCCATGAGTAGCTGGATGAGCGCGGACTGAAATGTGGGAGCGGGCTTGCTCGCGAAGGCGATGTGTCTGTCAAATATCAGGCAACTGACACGACGCCTTCGCGAGCAAGCCCGCTCCCACATTTGATCCTCAGCGTTCCCACTTCTGCGGAAAGAGACTGATGTATTCACTTGAAGACCTGCTGCACCTGATGAACCGCCTGCGCGACCCGCAATACGGTTGCCCGTGGGACATCAAGTAAACCTACGCCACCATCGTCCCCCACACCCTGGAAGAAGCCTACGAAGTCGCCGATGCGATCGAGCGCGGGGATTTTGATCACCTGCAAGGTGAGCTGGGCGACCTGTTGTTCCAGGTGGTGTATTACAGCCAGCTGGCGCGGGAAGAAGGGCGCTTCGAATTCGCTGGGGTGATCGACAGCATTACCCGCAAGTTGATTCGCCGTCACCCGCATGTGTTTCCCACGGGAGACTTGTACGCGCCGCTGGATATTCCGCAGCTGAGCGAAGAGCAGGTCAAGCAGCGTTGGGAAGAAATAAAGGCCGAGGAGCGTGCGGAAAAGTCCGACGCACCGGAGCAACTGTCCTTGCTGGATGATGTACCCACGGCCTTGCCGGCGCTTTCCCGCGCCGCCAAATTGCAAAAGCGCGCCGGGCAGGTGGGTTTCGACTGGCCGGCCGCGTTGCCCGTGGTGGATAACGTGCGCGAAGAGCTGGATGAAGTGCTCGAAGCCATGGCCGATAACGACCCGGCAGCCATCGCCGATGAAGTAGGTGACCTGCTGTTTGCGGCGGTCAACCTGGCCCGTCACCTCCAGGTCGACCCGGAAGCAGCCTTGCGTTTAGCCAACGCTAAATTCGAACGACGTTTCCGATTTATCGAACAGGCATTGCGCGAGACCCACCGTCCCATAGAAGATTGCACCCTCGAAGAGTTGGACGCCCTGTGGGGCGAAGCCAAACGCCAGGAAAAGAATCTGTCCAGCTGCGGCTGAGCCGTTGCCCAAGTGAGTAAGCACCATGAGCATTTCCCTTCGCGACCAGTTGCTCAAAGCAGGCCTGGTCAACCAAAAGCAGGCCAAGCAGGTCGGCAAAGAGAAACAGAAACAGCAGCGCCTGGTGCATAAAGGCCAGGCCGAAGCGGACGACAGCCAGGCGCGCCTGGCCATCCAGGCGCATGCCGAGAAGGTCAAGCGCGACCAGGAGCTGAACCGTCAGCAGCAAGAAAAGGCCGAGGCTAAGGCCCGCGTTGCGCAGGTCAAGCAATTGATCGAAACCTCGCGCCTGCCCAAGCTGACCACCGAGGACTACTACAACTTCGTGGATGACAAGAAGGTCAAGCGCCTGTCGGTCAACACGCTGATGCGTAACAAGCTGAGCAACGGCTCCCTGGCGATCGTGCATCACGGTGGCGGTTACGAGGTGATCCCGCGCGAAGCCGCGCTGAAGATCCAGGAGCGGGCGCCGGAGCGCATCGTCCAGATGAACGTGCTGACCGAAAGCCAGGTGCCGGATGAGGATGATCCGTACGCCGCCTACCAGATCCCTGACGACCTGATGTGGTAATGCGTTAGAAACACACATTGTGGCGAGACGGCTTGTTGTGGCGAGGGAGCTTGCTCCCGCTGGGGCGCGAAGCGCCCCCAAAATCCCAACCCCCAACCCCCAAAACACAAACCCCGCTCAAAAGGCGGGGTTTGTGTTTATAGACACTCCAGCTGCGTGGGGCTGGTTATCTACAGGATTTCAGAGTTTCAGGAGCTTTGCGCCTGGCGTTTCATCTCAAGGGTCTCGAGCTCGTTTTTATAATTATGAGCTTCGGCCTCGTCGTGAAACATGCCGACCAGCAGGTCTTGCTGGTGTACATCCCAGATGTGAATCCCGTGGGCTACTGCTTCGTGGGACATATGTTCATCGTCGCGTTCAGTTACTTTTACAGTCATCTGCTTGCTCCAATCTCTGGTTGATCTGCGGCAAGGCGTCGCAGGCCTTTGTTATATGATTTGTTAGCTTGCTAAGTAAATAACCAGGAATTGCAACACACCTTTACAGAAACTGGAGTAATCCCGCGAGCCCACGGAAACCGCGACATTGCGTCGCAGGGCGCTGAGTTTTATGACAAAAGTTTCATGTTGGCGTCAGGCGACAGGCGAAAAAAAGCCCCGCGTACGCGAGGCTCTTTCATTGCGCAGAGGATCAGCTGCCTTTGACAGCCTTGCCGTCAACGGTACCGTCTTGCAGCATGATGTTGTATTCCTTGCCGTCAGTCTCGACCTGGCGCAGGGCAACCAGGATGCCGCCCCAGTCCTTGGCAAACCACATTTGGGTAATGCGCTTGCTTTGAGTCGGGTCACGCACGCGCTCGACCTTGATCGCATCGATGGAGCCGGCTTTGGTCTGGACCTTTTCCGGGCCGATCACGCGGAAGTCGTAGGTATCGACATCAGTGCCTTCGACGACGTTGTAGCTCATGCTTTTCTTGCCGGCTGCCACATCGCGCTGCAATGCCAACTGGTAGGTCGACTTGTCGAGCATGCCGCTTTGAAGGGCCACGTTGACCGGGTCCTTGTTTTCAAAGCCGGTGACTTTCTTGGCCGTCTGATCGAAGTCGAGGTTGATCTTCTTCGTCTTGCCCAGGCCACCGCGTTCGAAGGTGTAGCTCACCGGTTGCAGGGCGTCTTTGTCGAAGCGGATCACGCTGGTTTCAGTCAGGCTGGCGATCATCATGGAAGCCTTGAAATTCAAGGTCCAGCTGCCGTTGTCATTCTTGGTCAGGCTGCGTTCTGCCGAACCACTCATGGGCAACTGTTTCCAGTCGGCGGTGTAGCTGGCGGAGAAAGGGTGAAGGTCTGCCGCTTGCACGGCAGGCAAGGCGAACAGCGCAAAAGCGAAGAGCAGGGCGCGACGCATAAAGTCTCCTAGGTTCGAATCAAGTGGCCGCTGGCCGCAAGTAACTGACCGTCCAATAATGCACCGTGGTCGCCAAGAATCAACCGTCCCTCAGCGAACCAGCGAACAGCCAGCGGGTAAATCCTGTGTTCCTGGGCGTGAACCCGTTGCGCAAGCGTCTGCGCAGAGTCCGCAGACTCTACCGGAACTACTGCCTGTACGACCAGAGGCCCGCCATCGAGTTCCTCGGTGACAAAGTGCACGCTGCAGCCGTGCTCGGTGTCGCCGGCCTCCAGGGCACGCTGGTGGGTGTGTAACCCTTTGTATTTTGGCAGCAGGGACGGGTGGATATTCAGCAGACGCCCGTTGTAGTGACGCACGAAGTCAGCGCTGAGAATGCGCATGAAGCCGGCCAGTACCACGAGTTTGGGGTTGAAGGCGTCGATCAGTTCGATCAAGGCGCTGTCGAAGGCCTCGCGGCCTTCAAAAGCCTTGTGATCCAGGGAGCGGGTGTCGATACCTGCGTCCCTGGCGCGTTGCAGGCCGTAGGCGTCGCTGCGGTTGGAAATCACCGCAGCGATGCGCACCGGGCTGTCGCCGGCGCGCGTGCTGTCGATCAGGGCCTGCAAGTTACTGCCGGTGCCGGAGAGCAGCACCACGACATCACAGGTTGCAGGCATCAGTGCGCCTTAAGGTTCTTCAGTTCAACCTGAGCCGCGCCTTCAGGGGCGGTAGCGATCTGGCCGATGACCCAAGGCTGTTCGCCGGCTTCACGCAATACGTTCAGCGCGCTTTCAACGTGCTCTTGAGCCACGCAGATGACCATGCCCACGCCGCAGTTCAGCACGCGGTGCATCTCGGTTTCGTTGACGTTGCCTTTCTCTTGCAGCCAGTCGAAGACTGCCGGGCGCTGCCAGCTGGCCACGTCGACAATCGCCTGGGCGCCTTCAGGCAGTACGCGCGGGATGTTGTCCAGCAGGCCGCCACCGGTGATGTGGGCCATGGCCTTGACCGCGCCGGTGTCCTTGATCAGCTTGAGCAACGGCTTCACGTAGATGCGGGTCGGGGCCATCAGCAGGTCGGTCAAGGGCTTGCCGTCGAGCTGGATGGTTTCGATGTCGGCGCCGGACACTTCGATGATCTTGCGGATCAGCGAGTAGCCGTTGGAGTGCGGGCCGGACGATGGCAGGGCCAGCAGGGCGTCACCGGCAGCCACCTTGGAACCGTCGATGATTTCGGATTTTTCGACAACGCCGACGCAGAAACCGGCCAGGTCGTAGTCTTCGCCTTCGTACATGCCTGGCATTTCAGCGGTTTCGCCGCCGACCAGGGAGCAGCCGGACAGTTCGCAGCCAGCGCCAATGCCGGTGACCACCTGGGTAGCGGTCTCGACGTTGAGCTTGCCGGTGGCGTAGTAGTCAAGGAAGAACAGCGGCTCGGCGCCGCACACCACCAGGTCGTTCACGCACATGGCAACCAGGTCGATGCCGATGCTGTCGTGCTTGTTCAGGTTCAGTGCCAGGCGCAGCTTGGTGCCCACACCGTCGGTGCCGGAGACCAATACAGGCTGCTTGTAGCCGGCCGGGATCTCGCAGAGGGCGCCAAAACCGCCCAGGCCGCCCATGACTTCGGGGCGCGCAGTGCGCTTGGCGACGCTCTTGATGCGTTCGACCAATGCTTCACCGGCGTCGATGTCTACACCGGCGTCCTTGTAGCTCAGGGAGGGTTGCTTGCTCATGATCCAGGCCTTTAGGGGGGATTCAGGGGTAACGACCGAATGCGGCGGGTGTACCGAAACCTGAAGTTTCAGCACGGCCTGCCATTGACGGTCTGCGAAGGCGCGCGATTTTATCAGGCTTGAGGGGCAGCGGCCATCCTCGGGCCGACGGGCAGGGGCAATAGCTGTTAAAAAAATCGCTAATCGAGTCGGTCACAGGCCCTATTAAGGTATAGCCTTTAACTCGCTATCGTTATGACAGTACAAAAACTTGCCGAGACCCTGTGAATGTTTTGCCGGTCGCTGTGGTCACAGCCTTGCTCAACAGTGTTCACGCGGTCTGTTCCAACCGCTTATTTGCCGTTCGGGAATCTTCTTTCATGGGTCTGAGTAAATATTTTTTTGTGGGCTGCTTGTCGTTGGTCAGCCTGGCGAGTCATGCCGAAACCCTCAATGGTCTCTATCAGGTGCTGGAGCCGGTCAGCAGTCAGTCTCCTCAGGAGCGCGACCAGGCGACCCAGCGTGCCCTGCAAACCCTGGTGATCCGCCTGACCGGCGACGCCAAGGCCGCCGATGGCCCGGGCCTGGCGGCGATCCGCAAAGACCCGCAACAAATCATCAGTCAGTATGGCTACGACGCCGGCCCGCCGGAAAGCCTGCAGGTGGATTTCGACCCGGTCAGCACCGACCGCGCGTTGCGTGGCGCGGGCCTGGCGCTGTGGGGCAGCAATCGGCCATCGATCCTCGGTTGGTGGCTGAACGACTCCGTGGAAGGCAGCAGCCTGGTCGGTGATGGCCAGGCCGTCGCCCAGCCGCTGCGCCGCGCGGCCCAGCACCGTGGTTTGCCGCTGCGTCTGCCATTGGGTGACCTGGACGAACAGATCGTCGCCACCGCCCCGAATCTTGAAAGCCCTGACGCCACACCGCTGCGCGCCGCGTCCGAGCGTTATGGGGCCGATGCCTTGCTGGCGGTGCATGCTCGCGAAGATGGCGGCCAATGGTCGGCCAAATGGCGCCTGTGGCTGGGGGATAAAAGCGAGCAGGGCACCGCCACCGGCACTGATACTGCCGCATTGGCTGACGCCGTGCTGCTGGCCGTCAGCGAACGCCTGGCACCACGCTTTGCGGTCAAGGCCGGCGCTGCCACCAGTGATCAGTTGCTGGAAGTGCAGGGCATGAATCTCGAGCATTACGCCGCCCTCGGCCATCTGCTGGAACCGTTCGGTGCCCAGCCAGTGCGCGTGGACGGCACTCGCATCGTTTATCGGGTGAATGGCAGCGCCGAGCAGCTGCGCACCCAGTTGAGCCTGGCCAAGTTGCAGGAAATCCCGGCAGGTGAAGCTCCGGCTCCGCAGCCGGTGGTAGAAGGCGCGCAACCGGCACCGGTCGAGCCGACGCCGCAGCTACGTTTTCATTGGTAAGTGTTCTTCCTTCTTATATAGAAGCAGGAAGCAAATAACAGAGGGAGTGGTTTATGGCGGATACGCGTCGTTGGGTGTGGCTTGGCGGGATTGTCCTGCTGTGCGTTTTTGTGTTCCTGCTGCATTCGATCCTGACGCCGTTCCTGGTCGCGTTACTGCTGGCCTACCTGTTCGATCCGGTGGTGGATCGCCTGGAAAAGATCGGCCTGTCACGTACCTGGGGCGTGGTGGCGGTGTTTGCGTTGTTCACCTTGATCATCACGGCGCTGGTCCTGGTGCTGGTGCCGATGTTGGCCAAGCAGCTGTTCAAGCTCTATGAGCTGGCGCCGCAGATGCTCGACTGGCTGCAACACACGGCCATGCCGTGGGCGCAGGCCAAGCTGGGGCTGGCAGACGGCTTCTGGAAGTTCGACAAGGTCAAGGCGGCCATCAGCGAGCACATGGGCCAGACCACCGACATTGTCGGCGTGGTGCTGAGCCAGGCGACGGCGTCGAGCCTGGCGCTGATTGGCTGGCTGACCAACCTGGTGCTGATCCCGGTCGTGGCGTTCTACCTGCTGCGGGACTGGGACATCATGATGGCCAAGATCCGCGGCCTGCTGCCGCGCGACCGTGAGGAGCGCATTGTCTCCCTGGCCGAGGAGTGTCATGAGGTGCTCGGCGCCTTCGTCCGTGGCCAGTTGCTGGTGATGCTGGCGCTGGGGATCATCTACGCGGCGGGGTTGATGGCGATCGGCCTGGAACTGGGGCTGTTGATCGGCCTGATCGCCGGCCTGGCAGCCATCGTGCCTTATATGGGCTTCGTGATTGGTATCGGTGCGGCGCTGGTGGCCGGGTTGTTCCAGTTCCACGGCGACCTGTACCCGATGCTCGGGATCGTCGCGGTGTTCATGGTCGGCCAGGCCCTGGAAGGCATGGTGCTGACGCCGTTGCTGGTGGGCGACCGGATCGGCCTGCATCCGGTGGCGGTGATCTTTGCGATCCTGGCGGGCGGCGAGCTGTTCGGCTTTACCGGCATCCTGCTGGCGCTGCCGGTGGCGGCGGTGATCATGGTGCTGGTGCGCCATGTGCACGACTTGTACAAGGACTCGGACATGTACGCCGGAACCGACGAACCGGAGTTATAACCGCAGCGTCACAAACCCGGCTCAAGGCCGGGTTTGTCATTTATCGGCTCTGGCGTTTCGCCATTGCGTCAAACATTCCTCACCAAATCCAACAAGTTAACGCAAACCTTTGATTTTGCTTGTGGTCTGCTGCATTGTGCGCCCGGCGTCACGGGTATAAACTTTGCAAACTTTACACAGAGGTCACTAACGGTTCGATTGGAACCGTTCAGTCAGCATGAAACCGATTCAGCTGCCCCTAGGTGTGCGTCTGCGTGACGACGCCACCTTTATCAATTACTACCCAGGCGCCAATGCCGCTGCACTCGGCTATGTCGAGCGGCTCTGCGAAGCCGACGCCGGGTGGACCGAAAGCTTGATCTACCTCTGGGGCAAGCACGGCGTGGGGCGTACCCACTTGTTACAGGCCGCTTGCCTGCGCTTCGAACAGATGGGTGAACCGGCGGTGTACCTGCCGCTGGCGGAGCTGCTGGACCGCGGTATCGAGATCCTCGACAACCTTGAACAATACGAACTGGTCTGCCTGGACGATTTGCAGGCAGTGGCGGGGCGGGCAGATTGGGAAGAGGCACTGTTCCATCTGTTCAACCGCTTGCGTGACAGCGGCCGGCGTTTGTTGATTGCCGCCTCCACCTCGCCACGTGAGCTGCCGGTGAAGCTGGCGGACTTGAAGTCGCGGCTGACCCTGGCGCTGATTTTCCAGATGCGCCCGTTGTCCGACGAAGACAAACTGCGGGCCCTGCAACTGCGTGCTTCGCGCCGCGGGTTGCACCTGACCGATGAAGTCGGGCATTTTATTCTCACTCGCGGTACACGCAGCATGAGCGCATTGTTCGACTTGCTCGAACAGCTCGACCAGGCTTCCTTGCAAGCCCAACGCAAGCTGACTATTCCCTTCCTCAAAGAAACCCTGGGCTGGTAGCCAGCCCTTTAAAACCGGGGCTTTCGGCAAATTACAGGCGCCAGAAAACCTGCGTTTGGGCCGTTTTGGCCACGCAAATGGCTGGCATAGGGTGTTAAGGGCTTAGATGTCATAGTCCAAACAAGAAGTCACATAGATCACGATTGAATTTGCAAATCGATGTGATAGAAGGCATAGTCTCGGCTTCTTTACACATCAGCCACGGTCGTGCCCATGCTAAATCGCTTCGCACCCCTCGTGCCTCTCGCACTCGTTACCCTGTTGTTTGGTTGCGCCACCCACACTCAAAACGTGGCTGAGCAGCAAAAACCAGTACAGCAGTCCCAGGCAAAATTCGTTGCGTCGCAGTCTTCCACTGTTTATCAGGAAGAGATCGCAACTGAAAAAGAACTCGCCGACTTCGCCGGCGCCAAGCCTTACCAGCTTCCCGTTCTGGCCGACAGCATTCTCGAACGCGGCATGTCCCTGATCGGTACCCGTTACCGTTTCGGCGGTACCTCTGAAGCCGGTTTCGACTGCAGCGGTTTCATCGGCTACCTGTTCCGCGAGGAAGCCGGCATGAACCTGCCGCGTTCCACCCGCGAAATGATCAACGTGGATGCACCGTTGGTCGCGCGGAACAACCTCAAGCCCGGTGATCTGCTTTTCTTTAGTACGGCTGGCCGTGGTCGTGTCAGCCACGCCGGTATCTACCTGGGCGACAACCAGTTTATCCACTCCAGCAGCCGCCGCAGCGGTGGTGTGCGAGTCGACAACCTGGGTGACAGCTACTGGAGCAAAACCTTTATCGAAGCCAAGCGCGCCCTGGCGATGGCCCCGACTACCGTTACCGCCAGCAAGTAAAGTTAAAGTGATACTTGAAGTTTGACGTGTAAGCGCTAGAATCCCTGGACATTGTTGTAAATTGATCGCGCGAGCTTTGCTTGCGCGTTCTGTTTTTCAACGTTCGGCAGCGAAAGCCGCATCCAGATCAGGATTGTTCTGCCCATGTCGACCTCGGCCCGCCTAATTCTTCTCGTTTGCGCCGCGCTGCTCAGCGCCTGCGCAAGTCGTCCTCCGCCTGCTCCCGTGGCCGTCAAGCCCAAGCCGGTGTTCAACACCTATGCCACCCAAAGTTTCTCGCCTGCGGCCGAAGACGTGCTTTTTCGTGCGCTGGGCCTGGTCGGCACGCCTTATCGTTGGGGCGGCAACACGCCGGACTCGGGGTTTGATTGCAGTGGCTTGATCGGTTTCGTCTACCGTGACGCGGCGGGCATCTCCTTGCCACGTACCACCCGCGAGCTGATCGTGATGCGCGCCCAGGACGTGAGCGAAAACAACCTGCAGACCGGCGACCTGATTTTCTTCGCCACCGGTGGCGGCTCGCAGGTCAGCCACGCCGGGATCTACGTGGGAGAAGGGCGCTTTGTGCATGCGCCGCAAACTGGCGGTACGGTGAAGCTGGACACGCTGTCCAAAGCCTATTGGCAAAACGCCTACCTGAGCGCCAAGCGTGTGTTGCCAGCCGAGCACCTGGCACGAAACCCCTAGGAAAACACGAAACCAAATGTGGGAGCGGGCTTGCTCGCGAATGCGGTGGATCAGTCGACAACAAGCTGACTGACACACTGCATTCGCGAGCAAGCCCGCTCCCACATTTGTTTTGCGGTGTTTGCGAAGCTGGCTATTTAGCCGCCGACACTCGCCACACCTTGTTCCCCACGTCATCCGCCACCAGCAAATCCCCCTGCTTGTCGATCACCACGCCGACCGGGCGGCCCATGGCTTTCTCATCGCTATTGAGGAACCCGGTCAGCACATCCACCGGCTGGCCTTTGGGTTTGCCGCCTTCAAACGGCACGAAGATCACCTTGTAGCCACTGTGTGGCTTGCGGTTCCACGAACCATGCTGGCCGATAAACGCGCCATTGCTGAATTGCGCCGGTAACTTGCTGCCATCAGCAAAGGTCAGTCCCAGCGAGGCTGTGTGCGGGCCGACTGCATAATCCGGGGCAATCGCCTTGGCCACCAGGTCCAGGTTCTGCGGTGTGACCCGCACATCCACGTGCTGCCCGTAGTAACTGAATGGCCAACCGTAGAAGGCGCCATCCTTGACCGAGGTGATGTAGTCCGGCACCAGGTCGCTGCCGATTTCATCGCGCTCATTCACCGCCGTCCACAGCCTGCCGCTTTGCGGTTCCCAAGCCATGCCGTTGGGGTTGCGCAGGCCGGAGGCGAAGATACGGTGCTGGCCGGTAGCACGGTCCACTTCCCAGATCGCGGCGCGGCCTTGTTCGGCTTCCAGGCCGTTTTCCGCGACGTTGCTGTTGGAGCCCACGCTGACGTACAACTTGCTGCCGTCCTGGCTGGCGACCACGTTCTTGGTCCAGTGATGGTTGATACTGCCGCCCGGCAAGTCGGTCACCGTGGTGCCGGCTTCCTTGATCGAGGTTTCGCCTGGCTGATAGGGGAAGCGCAGCAGCTTGTCCGAATCGGCCACATACAGGTCGCTGCCCACCAGTGTCATGCCGAACGGCGAGTTCAGGTTCTCCAGGAACACCGTGCGGGTTTCGGCTATGCCGTCGTGGTCGGCGTCCCGCAGCAGGGTGATGCGGTTGGGGCTCGGCACGGCGGCCCCGGCGCGGCCCATGACTTTCTCCATCACCCAGCCACGAATACCCTTGGAATCGTCCGGCTTGGGTGGCGCATTGGTTTCTGCCACCAGCACATCGCCATTGGGCAGCACATACAGCCAGCGCGGATGGTCCAGGCCTTCGGCAAACGCCGCTACTTGAGTGCCTGCCGCCGCCGTTGGCTTGGTGCCTTCGGGCCAGCCGATGGCCGGGGCGATATTCACCGTGGGGATCAGGGTTTTATTCGGTTCCGGCAGTTTGGGCGAGGGCCCGGTGCCGTCGGACACTTGCAGGGTAGAGCTTTCGCCGCAGGCGGCGAGGGTGCCGGCGAGCATGATCAGTAGGGCAAGTCGGGTCTTGTGCATGGTTTTCTCCTTAATACCTGTAGCGGTAGAGGCGCGCAGCGGCCCGATGGTTCACGCGCATGTCCGGCTTTAATTGACGCTCCACCCCCAACCCACTAACCTTCGCGGCTTGTTTCAGGTGCTCTGTGGCGTACGCGCCGACTGAGTGAAACAGGGAAGCCGGTGAGTGAGCGCATTTTTCTACAGTGCTGCCACGATCCCGGCGCTGCCCCCGCAACGGTAAATGAGTCAAGACGGTGCCTTAAGCCACTGTATCGCCCGCGATATGGGAAGGCGCACCTTCGGCATCCAATGCCACTCATGAGCCCGGAGACCGGCCTGATCCATCCAACAGCATCACGGTGGGCGATGCTTGGCTGTCTGTATGTGTCTTTTTCCTGCCCGCCGTTTTTGTCCAGCCCCAACGGAGAGCTGCCATGACTGAATCCCCCGATCGTGACGAACGCCACCTGGCGCGCATGCTGCGCAAAAAAGCCGTGATTGACGAGCGCATTGCCAATTCACCGAACGAGTGCGGGTTGCTGCTGGTGCTTACCGGCAATGGCAAAGGCAAGAGCAGCTCGGCCTTTGGCATGCTCGCCCGGGCCATGGGCCACGGCATGCAGTGTGGCGTGGTGCAGTTCATCAAGGGCCGCAACAGCACTGGCGAAGAACTGTTCTTCCGCCGTTTCCCCGAGCAGGTGCGCTTCCACGTGATGGGCGAAGGTTTTACCTGGGAAACCCAGGACCGTGCCCGCGACATCGTGGCCGCCGAAGCCGCCTGGGCGGTCTCCCGGGAAATGCTGCAGAACCCGGCCATCGGCCTGGTGGTGCTGGATGAACTGAACATCGCCCTCAAGCACGGCTACCTCGACCTGGACCAGGTACTCAGCGACCTGCAGGCCCGCCCCCCGATGCAACACGTGCTGGTCACCGGCCGTGGCGCGAAACCCGAATTGATCGAAATGGCCGACACCGTGACTGAAATGGGCATGCTCAAGCATGCATTCCAGGCGGGTATCAAGGCGCAGAAAGGCATCGAACTTTGAATCAGCCCCGTCACTGTCCTGCTGTGCTGATCGCCGCACCGGCGTCCGGCCAGGGCAAAACCACCGTCACCGCCGCGCTCGCCCGTTTGCACCGCAACCTGGGGCGCAAGGTGCGAGTGTTCAAATGCGGCCCGGACTTTCTCGACCCGATGATCCACGAGCGCGCCAGTGGTGCGCCGGTCTATCAATTGGACATGTGGATGGTCGGCGAGCAGGAAAGTCGCCGATTGCTGTGGGAAGCGGCGGGGGAAGCCGACCTGATCCTGATCGAAGGCGTGATGGGCCTGTTCGACGGCACGCCGTCCAGCGCCGACCTGGCGCGGCATTTTGGCGTGCCGGTACTGGCGGTCATCGATGGCACGGCCATGGCCCAGACCTTCGGTGCCCTGGCATTGGGCCTGGCGCGTTACCAGCCGGACCTGCCGTTTGCCGGCGTGCTGGCCAACCGCGTCGGCACGCTGCGCCATGCGCAACTGCTTGAAGGCAGCCTGACCGAAGGCCTGCGCTGGTACGGCGCACTGTCCCGGGAAACCGGGATCGAATTGCCCAGCCGCCACCTTGGCCTGGTGCAGGCCAGCGAATTGAACGACCTCGACTTGCGCCTCGACGCCGCCGCCCAGGCCCTGGGCAGCAGCTGTGAGGTAGCGCTGCCACCGCCGGTGGAATTCGCTGCGCCCGAGGTGATCGAGGCCCAACCGTTGCTGGCCGGCGTGCGCATCGCCGTGGCCCGCGACGAAGCCTTCGCGTTTACCTACGGCGCCAGCCTCGACCTGTTGCGAGCGATGGGCGCCGAGCTGCGCTTCTTCTCGCCGATTCGTGACCGTGCATTGCCCGAAGCTGACAGCCTCTACCTGCCCGGCGGTTATCCGGAATTGCATCACCAGGCGCTGTCGGAAAATACCGCGATGCTCGACGCCATCCGCGCCCACCACACTGCTGGCAAGCCACTGCTGGCCGAATGCGGCGGCATGCTCTATCTGCTGGACTCACTCACCGATGTCGACGGCACCCGTGCCGAACTGGTCGGCCTGCTCCAGGGCGACGCCGTGATGCAAAAGCGTCTGGCGGCACTGGCCCTGCAAAACGTCGAACTGCCCGAAGGCCTCTTGCGCGGTCACACCTACCATCACTCGCTGACCAGCACCGAGTGGCAGCCGATTGCCCGGGGCCTGAGCCCGAATGGCGGGCGCGGTGCCGAGGCGGTTTATCGTCAGGGCCGGATGACGGCTTCCTATGTGCACTTTTACTTCCCGTCCAACCCGATGGCGGTGGCTGCCTTGTTTGCGCCAAGCCTTGAGACTGCCATCGCAGGCAAGCCCGCTCCCACAGTTGACCGAGTTGAAACGCAATCTACTGTGGGAGCGGGCTTGCCCGCGATGAGGCCATGACTGACAACGCCTTTCCGGAAGCCGACCGCGAAGCCGTCTACCGTGCCATCGCCGAACGCCGCGACATGCGGCACTTCAGCGGTGGCAGCGTGGCGCCGCAATTGCTCCATCGCCTGCTGCAAGCCGCGCACCAGGCGCCGAGCGTCGGCTTGATGCAGCCCTGGCGTTTTATCCGCATCAGCGACCGCAACCTGCGCGGCCAGATCCAGCAGCTAGTGGAAGAAGAACGCGTACGCACCGCCGAGGCTCTCGGCGAGCGCTCCGATCAGTTCATGAAGCTCAAGGTCGAAGGCATCAACGACTGCGCCGAAGTGCTGGTGGCTGCCTTGATGGACGACCGCGAGCGGCATATCTTCGGGCGCCGCACCTTGCCGGAAATGGACATGGCATCGTTGTCCTGTGCGATTCAGAATCTATGGCTGGCGGCTCGTGTCGAAGGGCTGGGCATGGGCTGGGTCTCGCTGTTCGAGCCCCAGGCCCTGGCCGATCTGCTGGGCCTGCCGCCCGGTGCCAAGCCGTTGGCCGTGTTGTGCCTGGGCCCGGTGGCCGAGTTCTACCCGGCACCGATGTTGCAGCTCGAAGGCTGGACCGAACCACGGCCGCTGAGTGACATGTTGTACGAGAATGTTTGGGGAGTGAGTCAATGAGTGTGGCCTTGCTGAGTGTCGCTGCCGTGGCGCTGGATGCGCTGCTGGGCGAGCCCAGGCGCTGGCATCCGCTGGTGGCGTTCGGTAATTTTGCCGGGCGTATCGAGCAGCGTTTCAACTCCGGCGGCCGTGGCTGGCGCAGCCATGGCGTTACCGCATGGGTGATTGCGGTGGTGCCGCTGACCCTGTTGGCCACGGCCCTCTCGTGGGCGCCTTACATCGGTTGGGTCCTGGAAATCCTCGCGCTGTATTGCGCCCTCGGCATGCGCAGCCTCGGCGAACACGTGCTGCCGGTGGCGCAAGCGTTACGCAGTGATGATCTGGACGAGGCCCGCAAGCGTGTCAGCTATCTGGTGAGCCGCCAGACCAGCGAGCTGGATCGCACCGAAGTCGCCCGTGCAGCCACCGAATCGGTGCTGGAAAACGGCAGCGACGCGGTATTTGCCGCCTTGTTCTGGTTTGTGGTCGCTGGCGTGCCCGGCGTGGTGCTCTATCGTCTGAGCAACACCCTGGACGCTATGTGGGGCTATCGCAATGAGCGCTTTGAACGTTTTGGCTGGGCCGCGGCGAAGATTGACGACGTGCTCAACTACATTCCCGCACGCCTGGTGGCGTTGACCTACGCGCTGCTGGGCAAAACCCGCCTGGCTCTCAAATGCTGGCGCACCCAGGGCCCGACCTGGGACAGCCCCAACGCCGGCCCGGTGATGGCTGCGGGTGCCGGTGCCCTTGGCGTGGAGTTGGGCGGTGCAGCGATTTATCACGGTGAGCTGCACCAGCGCCCGCCACTGGGCGAAGGCCCGCCGGCGGATGCGGATTCCATCGAGCGTGGCTGGCAACTGGTGCAACGCGGCGTGTGGCTGTGGTTGCTGATCCTGTGTGTGGGGGCTGAGTTTTATGCTTGAGCACGGTGGCCGCTTGCGCAAGGCGGCGATGCAGTACGGCATTCCAGAAGCAGACTGGCTGGACCTGTCCAGCGGCCTGGCGCCATGGCCGTTTCCGATTCCGGAAATCCCGCTGCGGGCCTGGGCGCGCCTGCCTGAAAACGACGACGGTCTGGAGCAGGCTGCCTGTGAATATTACGGCACGCCCCATGTATTGCCGGTGGCCGGCTCCCAGGCCGCGATCCAGTTATTGCCGCGCCTGCGCCGGGCCGGCAAGGTCGGTGTGCTGTCGCCGTGTTACGCCGAACACGCAGAAGCCTGGCGTCGCGCCGGCTACATCGTGCGCGAAGTGCTGGAGCAGGAAGTCGACTTCTTCCTCGACAGCCTCGACGTGCTGGTGGTGGTCAACCCCAACAACCCCACCGGCCTGAGCCTGACGCCGCAACGCCTGCTGGACTGGCATGCTCGCCTGGCCCAACGCGGCGGCTGGCTGGTGGTGGATGAAGCCTTCATGGACATCACCCCGCAACTGAGCCTGGCGGGCCAGGCCCATCAAGTCGGCCTGATCGTGCTGCGCTCGTTCGGCAAATTCTTTGGCCTGGCCGGAGTGCGGCTGGGGTTCGTGCTGGCCGAGCGCAAGCTGCTCAAGCTGCTCGCCGAACAGGTGGGGCCGTGGGCCGTCAGCGGGCCGACGCGGGTGCTTGGGCACGTATGCCTGCGCGATACCGCCGGCCATGCGCAACAGCGGCTGCGTTGCGAATCGGCCAGCCAGCGCCTGTTTGATGTGCTTGAACGCCACGACTTGCGGCCCCAGGGCGGCTGCGCGTTGTTTCAGTGGATGATCACGGACCGGGCTGAGCAGCTGCATGAATTCATGGCCCAGCGCGGCATTCTGCTGCGCTTGTTTGTCGACAACAGCAGCCTGCGTTTCGGCCTGCCGGATACCGAGGCCGACTGGTTGCGGCTGGAACAGGCACTGAAGGCCTACAAGGAAGCCTCATGAGTACCTTGATGGTGCAGGGCACCACCTCTGACGCCGGCAAAAGCACGCTGGTGACCGCACTCTGCCGCTGGCTGGTGCGCCAGGGCATCCCGGTGGTGCCCTTCAAGCCGCAGAACATGGCGCTCAACAGCGCCGTGACTGCCGAAGGCGGCGAGATCGGCCGGGCCCAGGCGGTGCAGGCCCAGGCCGCGAACCTGGCGCCCCATACCGACATGAACCCGGTATTGCTCAAGCCCAACAGTGACACGGGCTCCCAGGTGATTATCCATGGGCGCGCCGTGACCACCATGAATGCGGTGGCCTACCACGACTACAAAGCCATCGCGATGCAGGCGGTGCTTGCCTCCCACGCGCGCTTGAGTGCGGCGTATCCGGTGGTGATGGTCGAGGGTGCGGGTTCACCGGCCGAGATCAACCTGCGGGCGAATGATATTGCCAACATGGGCTTTGCCGAGGCGGTGGACTGCCCGGTACTGCTGATTGCCGACATCAATCGTGGCGGAGTGTTTGCGCACCTGGTAGGTACGCTGGAATTGTTGTCGCCGACCGAGCAGGCGCGGGTCAAAGGTTTCGTCATCAACCGGTTTCGCGGGGATATTGCGCTGTTGCAGCCGGGGCTGGATTGGCTGGAAGCGCGCACGGGCAAGCCGGTGGTGGGGGTGTTGCCGTATGTGATGGATCTGCATCTGGAGGCTGAGGACGGTATCGACCAGCGCCAGATCGACAAGGCGGCGCAAGTGCTCAAGGTGGTGGTGCCGGTATTGCCGCGGATCAGTAATCACACGGATTTTGATCCGTTGCGCTTGCACCCGCAGGTGGATTTGCAGTTTGTGGGGCAGGGGCAGGCGATTCCTGCGGCGGACCTGATTATTTTGCCGGGCTCGAAGAGTGTGCGCAGTGATTTGGCGTATTTGCGGGCCAACGGGTGGGATACGGCGGTGGCTCGGCATCTGCGTTATGGCGGGAAGGTGTTGGGGATTTGTGGTGGGTTGCAGATGCTCGGGGAGCAGGTGCATGACCCGCTGGGGTTGGAAGGGCCTTGTGGTTCTAGCGCTGGGCTGGGGTTGTTGGCGTTCAGTACGACCCTGGAGGAGGAGAAGCAGCTGCGTAACGTGCGGGGGCGGTTGTTGCTGGAGGAGGCCGAGGTGAGTGGGTATGAGATCCACGCGGGTGTAACCAGTGGCGCTGGCTTGGTGCGGGCTGCGGTGCAGTTGGACGATGGGCGCCTGGATGGGGCTCAGAGTGAGGATGGGCAGATCCTTGGGACCTATTTGCATGGATTGTTTGAGGCTCCGGCGGCCTGTAGTGCTTTGTTGCGTTGGGCCGGGTTGGAAGATGTGCAAGAGGTGGATTATCACGGGTTGCGGGAGCGGGATATTGAGCGGTTGGCGGATCTGGTAGAGCGGCATTTGGATACCGGGTTACTGCGTTCGTTGTGTGGGGTTTGAGTTGTTTGTAATGGACCGTGTACATATCCGTTGCTGCGGTAACGGCCGCTTATGGTTCCGCTCTTACAGCGGGTCACTTTTGGCAAACGCCCCAAAAGTAACCAAAAGGTCTTTGCCCCACCACTCGGTG